>JAFGTJ010000126.1 GCA_016934195.1 Anaerolineae bacterium
AATGGAGAGGGGGTCGGGGGGTGAGGCCGGTCTTTCGGTGAGCCAGGGTGTAGAGTAAGCTAGAGCAGGTGAGTGGATGGCGAAAAAAACGATTACCAACGACGACCGGATCGCTGCCGCGCGGCGGGCGAAAGCTGATGAGGAACTCATTCCGCAGATCGCGCGTGAGATGGGCGTCCAGCCGCGCACGGTGGAAACGTGGATCACCCGATTCGCGTCGGAGCTTGAACCGGAGCCGCCATTATCTGCTGCATTGCCCGCCGCCGCATCCCGCCGCGCCGCGCCCCGCCGGAAGCGCCCGCAGACCCACGTCGCCCGCGTCAACCTGCGCCCGACGCTGGTGATCGGCCTGGGCGGGAGCGGCCACCGGGTCGTGGTTCATCTCAAGGCGCGGCTGCACGAGCAGTTGGGCGAAGATACCGGCTATGATCGCGTGATCAAGCTGCTGGCGATTGATACCGCCAACGAGAATTTTACCGCCCGCCAGCCCAATCACCCCGATCTCGAACCGGTCCGGCTCGCGCCCGACCGCGAATTCGTGCGGATCAGCGATGTGCCGCTGCACGACCTGATGTACAGCAAGGAAACCAACGAGGCCATCGCCGCTATTTTCCCCGAAGTGCTGCATTCGACCCACATCGACCAGGGCGCGCAGCAGATTCGCCGCCTGGGACGTATCGCCCTGTTTTACCATTACACCCGCATCAAGAGCCATCTCACCAAGACCATCGCGGCGCTGCGCGGCGTGGACGTGATCGGCCACCTGGATCACCCCACGCCCGATGGCAAGGAGATGTACATCACCGACCGCAACCGGCTCCGCGTGATCATCGTGGGATCGGTGTGCGGCGGGACCGGCGGCGGCACCTTCATCGACATGGCCTATCTGGTGCGCCACATCGCCAAGCAAGCCGGGATCGCTTCGACGCGCGCGGTGGACGTGATCGGGATGCTGTTTCTGCCCGGCGTGTTCCCGGAGATCGTGACGACCGGCGCGGCCCGCATCCGGGGCAACGCTTACGCCTCGCTGCTGGACCTGGAATATTACAACCAGGCGACCGGCGCGGACGAGAGCCTGTACCGCGTGAATCTGCCCAATGAGCCGGTCGAAGTCTCCGGCGCGCCGTTTTCGCTGTGTTATCTGGTGGACAGCAGCGGCACCGCCGGGACGGTGCGCGGCATGACCAATCTGGCCCCGGTGCTGGCCGATGCGCTGGTCCTGATGACCGCCAGCCGCGTCGGGGAGCAGTTGGACGCCACGCTGGACAACGTGCGGCCCTCGCTGGCGCTGTATCACGGCGGGTTTCGCGCCTTTTACAGCGCGCTCGGCATGGCCCAGATCGTCCACCCGCTGGCGTGGCTCACCGAACAGTTCGCGCTGCGCCTCAAGCGGCGGTTGATCACGGACGTGATCCTGCTCAATAACCGGTCCTGGGAGGGCGACCGGGCGCTGGCCGGGGAGGTCGATGCGTGGCGGACCAGACAGGTCCGCGTGCTGCCCGGCGAGGTGGACACCGGTTCGGTGGGGTGGCAGTTCAACCAGGCGGTCGAGGGCGTGGAAGACGAGCGTAATCTGGCGGACGGGCTGCGCAGCGGCTTTCAGCAGGCGATGCGCGTGTTCCAGCAAACGGTCGTGCCCCAGGTGCAGACCAGCCGGTTAGCGGCGCGCGAGGAACTGCGGCGGGCGTTGGTCGATACCGTGAATGCCTGGATGGACGCGAGTCTGATCGAGGGGCGCGGCCTGTACAGCGTGCGGTGGCAGTTGCAGCGGTTGCAGGAAACCATCCGTAAAAATTTGCCCGTCGTGGAACCGCTCGATCACCACGCCGAGTTGGAGCGGCAGTTGGAGGACGTGTACGACGCCGCCTCGATGCCGCTGGTGGGGGCGCTGGTGCTGCGCGTGCGGGTGCGCAGGCGGGTCGAAAACGCGCTGCACAGCTACCTGACCCATATCGCGTTGAACAACGTGATCGCGGAGGCGGAACGCGATCTGCTGCTCGACTGCATCGACCAGATCGACGAGCATATCCGCCGCCTCAACCGCGCCATCCAGTTCTGGGAAGGCGAGCGCGATCAGGTCCTGGCGGGCGATCTGCCGGACCGTTCGCTGGTCACGGAGATGGTGATCCCGCGCGGCCAGTTAAACGAGCACCTGAATGACCGGGTGAAGGCGGTCCGGCTGGATGATGATCTGCTGCGGAGCGTGAGCGGCGCGTTGGGCGGTCTGTCGGCGTCATTGGACCTCGCCCAACACGAACGGATTCACGACGATCTGGTCGAACTGTGCCGGGATAAATACGAAACCGACACCGATTACGGCGACGTGATCAAGCATATCCGCGAGCATCCCAACGACCTGCGCCTTCAGGAGATGATCCGTGCCATGAGCGAGAAGGCGACCCCGCTGCTGGTCTACAGCCGGGGCCTGCTGCAAGCGCTCCCCCCGCGTGAAGTTAAGGTGCTCGGCGCATACAGCGAAGCCGACGGTAAAGAGGTGATCGAGCCGTTCGTCAACAATTCCGCCGACCTGAGCATCGTGGAGACGCATACCCATTCCGCCGTGTCGCTGCTGGTCACGGATCACGGTATTCCGGCCTCGGTGCTGAGCGAGTGGGACGACTACCGGCGGCACTACGAGGAATTACAGGACCAGCACAACCCGATTTTTCACCTGGACACCGCCCGCGAAAACCAGCCCTACGATCCTGGCTCGTTTTATTTCGTCAACCTGGACGAATTCCACGTCTTTTTCGGGCGGGCGCTGGCCTATGGCTGGATTGACCGGGTAGAGGATGCCGCGCAAAAAATCCCGAAGTGCTTCGCGCTGCGCCGGGAATTTTATACGGCGGTGAAGGACCTGATCGACGCCGATCTGCGCCGCATGAAAAACGATATCGAACGGATGCAGCAGGCGGTCGCGCACCCCGACGAGTCCGAGGGGAACGGCGTGATGGCCCGCCGCCGTCTGGACATGATGCGCCAGCACCGCCAGAGTCTGCAAAACGACCTGAACAATACGTTCGCGGGCGTGATCATCGACCGGGCCGACTCGATCAACACCCATTATATCGTGATGCGCGACGGCTATCCGGCGGAAACGCTGGACGTGGTGCGGGATGCGCTGTTTGGCGGCGAATCGCGGCTGCTGCCGCCGATCTTCATCCGTGCGGTGAAGCAGATGTACAAGGAATGGGATCAGCAGGTCCACGACGAAGCCGACATCCGGGTATTTCTGGATGCGCGCCAGTATGGGGATGCCGTCGAAGGCGCGCCCGTACAGTGGGTTGACCGCCCGATGATGTGGAGCGAACCGGGGCAGCGCGGTTATGACCTGGAAGTCCGCCTGTGCGCGCTGCTGAACGTGTACCGCCGCGCGCTCCGTAAAAAGGGCTGGCAGCGCCGCGCCGGGTATTTCGAGGATTGGGATGCAGACGAGGACGGGTCGTAACCGATGCGGCGCAGCGTAGTAGTGGGATTGGGGTATGCCAGCGAGCCGGTATTGGCCCGCATCGCGGCGGAATTCCGCGCGCGCGGCGCGGCGGCCTGGAACGGTCCGGCGGGCGCGGGCGAGTTTGACGAGATCGACGATCAGGGTATGACGGGTGATCTCCGGCTGTTGTGGCTGCTGCCGGGATCACCGCCCGAAGCGATGCCCGATCCGGTCCCGGTTACTGGGCCGGGCGACCGGATCGATCTCGCGCCGTTTGCGCTGGACCTCGCGCTGACGCCCGCTGACCTGAGCAAGTTGTATTACCAGCCGGAAGTATGTACGTGGTCCGGCCCCAACTGGCGCGAATGGGGCGACGCCATCCGGTATAACCGGCTGTTGGGGCGTCTGGCGCTGTACCATCACCGCCGCCGGGTCGGGGACCGCGTGATCGCGCTGATCAACCACCTCAGCCGCCAGGACAGCCTGCCGCTAAACCTGTACCTCGTCGCGCCGCTGGTTGATCCGTTTGCGAGCGGCGCTATGCTGGACGTGGCCTACCTGCTGGACCGGATCGCCGTTAACCGCAACGCGCGCGTATACGGCCTGCTGGTCCTGCCCGATACGGCGGGCCTCCCGTTCTGGTCGGACGAACAGGATTCTTCGCCCCTCGCCGTTTCGGATGGTGAAGGAGTCCAGGGGGATGAGGCCGATATCGCCGCCAACCTGGGTTATGCGACCGCTTACGCCGCGCTGCGCGAATTGAATTTTGTGCTGGGGCCGCGCTCGTTTTACCAGAGCCACCACCCGGAACCGGGCTACCGCATCGAGCGTACCGACGAATCGCCGTTCCAGTCCGGCGACTGCTACCTGTTGGGCGGGCACCTGGACGAAGCGCGCCGCAGCATCGACTGGGACACGGTGGTCGGGCAAACCGCCCG
>JAFGTJ010000546.1 GCA_016934195.1 Anaerolineae bacterium
CCTGTTCGTTTTTTGGGGAGGGCGCGGCAAGCAGCGCCCCTACGCGCCCAATTCGCCAACAACATCAACTCATTCGTGGACCCTATGCTACCAGCTAACCGCTGGTTACCGCCGACCGCCGCCGCGACCGTGATCACTGCTGCCGCCGCGATCACTGCTGCCGCCGCGATCACTGCTGCCGCCGCGATCACCGCCGCCGCTGCGACCACCACGATCCCGGCTGCCGCCGCGATCACTGCCGCCGCTGCTGCGACCACCGCGATCCCGGCTGCCACCGCCGCCGCTGCGTCCACCGCTGCGACTGCTGCCGCCGCTGCCAATGCGCGTATCGGCGGCGCGGGCTTCTTCCAGCGTCCAGCCTTCGAGCACGGCCTGGCGGCTCAGGCGCACTTTGTTGTCCGAGTCGATGTCGGTGATCATGACCATGATCTCATCACCGACGCTCACTTCGTCTTCGGTGCGCTCGACGTAGTGATCGGTCAACTGGCTGAGCGGGACCAGCCCATCACGCCCCGGCAGGATTTCCACGAACGCGCCGTACTTCTCGACGCGCGTCACCCGCCCGGTGTAGATGCGGCCCAATTCCGGCTCCTCGACCAGCGCCATGATCATTTCGCGGGCGCGGTCGGCGCTTGGACCGTCGGCGCTGGCGATGAAGACCGTGCCGTCTTCGCCAATGTCGATCTTGGTGTCGGTCTTTTCCTGGATGCCGCGAATGGTCTTGCCGCCTGGCCCGATGATCATGCCGATCTTATCGACGTTGATTTTCACCGTGTCGATGCGCGGCGCGTAGGGGTTCAGTTCGGGACGTGGCTCGGCGATGGTGGCGTGCATCACGTCCAGAATCTTCAGCCGTGCGTCCTTTGCCTGGGCCAACGCCTGCCGCATCACCTCGTCGCTGACACCCTTGATCTTGATGTCCATTTGCAGCGCGGTAATGCCCTCGCGGGTCCCGGCGACCTTGAAGTCCATATCGCCCAGGTGGTCTTCCATGCCCTGGATATCGGTCAGGACGGCGTACTGCTCGCCCTCTTTGATCAGGCCCATCGCAATCCCGGCCACCGGGCTTTTGATCGGCACGCCGCACGCCAGCAGCGACAGGGTGCTGCCGCATACGCTCGCCATGCTGGTGCTGCCGTTGGACGACATGACCTCACTCACCACGCGGATCGTGTAGGGGAATTCGTCTTCGGCGGGGATCACGGCTTCGAGCGCGGTTTCGGCCAGCGCGCCGTGCCCGATTTCGCGGCGTTTGGGGCCGCGCATCATCCAGGTTTCGCCCGTGCTGTAGGGCGGGAAGTTGTAATGGTGCATGTAGCGCTTGGTGTCTTCGGGATACAGCCCGTCCAACGGCTGGCTGTCACGCGGGGTCCCCAGCGTGCAAATGCTGAGCACCTGCGTCTGCCCGCGCCGGAACAGGCCCGATCCATGCACGCGCGGCACGACGTCCACTTCGGCGGCCAGCGGGCGAATGTCGGTATAACCGCGCCCGTCGGGGCGTATCTGGTCCTCGATGATACGGCGGCGCACTTCCTTTTTCAGCGTATCGCCGAGCACTTCGCGCACGTCCTTGAGGCTCACGGCGTCTTCGCCGTCCGCCGGTTCGAGCGCTTCGTATTCTTCTATCAGCCGGTCGCGCAGCGCGTCTACCGCGTCGTTGCGCTCGTCGCGCGCGGTTTTGGTCGCCACGATGTCCGCGATCTCGTCCTGAATCTTGCCCGTGACCTGTTCCACCAGCGCCGGATCGATCTCACTGGGGGTATAGTCGCGCTTGGGCTTGCCCAGTTGCTCGCGCAGCTCGTTCTGCACGCGGATCAGGCCCTGCATGGCATCATGGCCGAAACGCAGGGCGCGGACCATCGTTTCTTCGTCCACTTCCTTCGCGCCCGCTTCCACCATGATCACCGCGTCCGCCGTGCCCGCCATGCGCAGGTCAAGCTGGCTGTCTTCCATCTGCGGGATGGTGGGATTGGCGACGAATTCGCCGTCGATCAGGCCGACACGCACCGCGCCAATCGGCCCGGCCCAGGGCACGTCCGAAATGGTCAGCGCGGCGCTGGCCGCGATGATCGACGGGATATCGGCGTGATTTTCCTGGTCGTGGCTGAGCGGCATCACGATCACCTGGACTTCGTTGCGCATGTCCTTGGGGAACAGCGGGCGCAGCGGGCGATCCGTGACGCGCGCGATCAGGATGCTGGCGGTCGAGGGGCGTCCCTCGCGGCGCATGAAGCTGCCGGGGATGCGGCCCGCCGCGTACAGTTTTTCTTCGTAGTCCACGCTCAGCGGGAAAAAGTCGATCCCCTCGCGGGGATGGGCGCTCATCGTGGCGGTCGCAAAGACCACCGTGTCGCCCGTGCGGATCGTGACCGCGCCGCCCGCCTGTTCCGCGAGCTTGCCGGTTTCGATGACGAATTCGTTGTCACCGACCATTGCCGTGAATCGATGATTGGGGGGCATTCCGTTGCCGTTGTCCATTGAAGCCTCCTATAAGGCTGAATGGCCCGGCGGTCAGGGACTGGAAGATGGTGTCAAGTGGGCGTTGTCCGGGTGGATGTTCGCGCCAACTTGACGGCACATTCCAATTCCTGCCGCACCGGGCCGGTAAACGTTAACCGGGCTGACTGGCGCGTATCAGTATCATCACGCCCCCGGCGCAGCCCAGGCCGGTCAAACACAACAAGTATATCATACAGGTAAAAGCGCGGTTCACCAGGAACCGCGCTTCCGTTGTCCTCGTATCGGTTAGCGACGCAGACCCAAACGCTGGATCAGTTCGCGGTAGCTGGCCGGGTCTTTCCGGCTGAGGTACTTCAGGTGGCGGCGGCGTGAGCCGACCAGTTTGAGCAGCCCGCGACGGCTGTGTTCGTCGTGTTTATGGATTTTCAGGTGCTCGGTCAATTGGAGAATGCGCGTCGTCAGGATGGCGATCTGGACTTCCGGCGAGCCGGTGTCCCCTTCGTGGCGGGCGTAACCCTGAATGATGGAGTCTTTTTCTTCTTTCGAGAGTCCCATGAGATTGCGTCCTTTGTATCCTTCTATCTGACTTGTCACCGGGCGGGCCGGACGGCTGGTCCGCCGGTCTGGGATTTTTTGAAAACCGATCAGCATTATACCATCCGGCAGAACGTCTGAAAAGCCTTAATGATTCGGGGGGGGGCACGAATGAGTTGATGTTGTTGGCGAATTGGGCGCGTAGGGGC
>JAFGTJ010000127.1 GCA_016934195.1 Anaerolineae bacterium
AATGGAGAGGGGGCCGGGGGGTGAGGTTTTTTCGCTCCAGACCCAATTTATCTACATGATCTCGGCTTAACTTGACGCATATTGGGCGTATGGCGATACGCCCCTACCTCCTCCCCCAACACCCAGCCACATACACGCCACATTAAAAAAAATTTTCACAAATCTTAGCAAAATCATATAGACGAATAGCCAAGACTCGTGTATGATCGCGCATGTGTTTAGCAGAAGGTCATCTGAGAAATTCTGATGGCCGCCAGTATGGGAGGATTTTCCTCATGGAACCAAACCTGCTGCCCAAAATGGAATCACGAAAGTTCCGCAGCGAAGCCGAATATCGCCTCTGGCAGTTCGAGCTTGCGGCGGAAATCGGCGCAGCGAAACGCGATACGGAACGTGGCAAGGGACTGGTCAGCCGGATCGTAAACAGCGTTCGCAGTTTGGCATTCTAGGACAGGACTCGCACCACAAGGAGCGAGTCACCCGTCGCCCGGTAAAATAATAAAACAAACCGGCGGCACTCCCAACTTAAACCTCTGTCCCAATAGACTTAAAGGGCCGTTTTTTAGACGGCCTTTTTGATCCCCCTACTCTCGTAAGCATTTCTCCCCTCTGCGCCCTCTGCGTCTCGGCGGTAATATCCTTTACGCTGCTATTCCAACGTCCCTAAACGGCTAATCATGTTCAAGCTCGCCGGTTTGGGCTATACTACAATCACACATTAACACATCAATCAAACCATTTTCAGCCCAGGACAAACATGGATCAAACCAATATCCGTAACTTCTGCATCATTGCCCACATCGATCACGGCAAAAGCACCCTGGCCGACCGCCTGCTGCAACTCACCGGCACGATCAGTGATCGCGATATGCAGGAACAGGTGCTCGATGACATGGAACTGGAACGCGAGCGCGGCGTGACCATCAAGGCATCCGCGGTGCGAATGCAGTACACCGCGCGGGACGGTCAGACCTATGAAATGAACCTGATCGACACCCCCGGCCATGTCGATTTTTCCTACGAGGTCAGCCGCGCGCTCCAGGCGTGTGAAGGCGCGGTCCTGGTGGTGGACAGCACCCAGGGCATCGAAGCTCAGACGCTCGCCAACCTGTACATGGCCCTGGAACATGATCTGGAACTGATCGCGGTGGTGAATAAGACCGACCTCCCCGCCGCACGCCCGGACGAGATAGCCCAGGAGATCGAAGACCTGATCGGGCTGGATGCCGCCGACGTGCTGCAAGTCAGCGCCAAAACCGGCCTGAACGCCGCCGAAGTCCTGGAAGCCGTTGTGCGCAAAATTCCGCCGCCCAAAGGCCATACCGAGACTCCCGCCCGCGCCCTGATCTTCGACAGCCACTACGATTCCTATAAGGGCGTGATCGCCTACGTGCGCGTGCTGGACGGCATCATTCGCAAGGGTGATACCCTTAAGCTGATGGCGTCTAAAACGGTGGTCGATCCGGTCGAGATCGGCATCTTCAGCCCGACCATGCGCCCCGTAGAAACCCTGACAGCGGGCGAAGTGGGATATGTCGCCACCGGCCTCAAGACCGTGCGCGAATGCCGCGTCGGGGATACCGTCACGCTGGCCGAGAACGGCGCAACCGACCCCCTGCCCGGCTATAAGCAGGCCAAACCGATGGTATTCGCCGGGTTTTACCCCTCCGACAATGACGATTACGACGATCTGCGCGATGCCCTGGAAAAGTTGCAGCTTAACGACGCCGCGCTGGTCTACACGCCGGAAACGTCGCAGGCGCTCAACTTCGGTTTTCGCGTCGGATTCCTGGGCCTGTTCCACATGGAGATCGTGCAGGAGCGGCTGGAACGCGAATACGACCTGGACATCCTGGCAACCGCGCCGAGCGTAGAATACCAGATCGTGATGCGCAATACCGGCGAAACCATCACCATCACCAGCCCTGCCGATCTGCCCGATGAGAGCATCGTCGATCAGATACGCGAACCCTGGATGGAGATCGAAATCTTCACGCCGGAGGAATTCATCGGCCCGATCATGGAGCTTGTGACCAAGCGGCGCGGCGAATACCTCTCGATGGACTATCTCGACGCCAAGCGCGTCCAGTTGAAGTACAAAATTCCCCTGGCGGAACTCATCGTAGATTTTTACGATAAGTTGAAATCCGGCACGCGCGGTTACGCCAGCCTGGACTATCATTTTGACGCCTACCGCCCGGAACGGCTGGTCAAGCTCGATGTGCTGGTCAACAAACACCCGGTCGATGCCCTGGCGATGATCGTCCACGACGACGCCGCCTTCCACAAGGGGCAACGGCTCGTCTCCCGGCTCAAGCGCACCATCCCGCGCCAACAATTCGAGGTGCCCATCCAGGCCGCCGTCGGCAAAAAGGTCATCAGCCGCGCCAATGTCAAGGCGCTGCGTAAAGATGTCCTGGCGAAATGCTACGGCGGTGATGTGACCCGGAAACGGAAACTGCTGGAAAAACAGAAGAAAGGGAAAAAACGGCTCAAGATGATCGGTAACGTAGAGGTCCCCCAGGAAGCATTCATGTCAGTGTTAAGGCTGGATGACGATGATTGATCCTACCTCTAATAATCACCTGCCGCCTGTGCCGCAGCGCGTCGAGAGCGAACGGCTGGTAATTCGCCCTTCCACCCGCGCCGACGGGCGCTACTTGCAAAAATGGTGGAACGATCCCAACGTCACGGCCCCGGCGGGCAACGTGGCCGGAATGCAGTACGATGATACCGACATGGAAGAATGGTTCTGCCGGTACGTCGATGACCGCGAGACGTTCACCCATTTCGTGATCTGCCTGCGCAATCCCAAAGAACGGCCCATTGGCGAATTTTACATCGCCAGCGACGACCGTCCCGGCTGTGTGGGACTGGCCCTGATCATTGGCGAAACCGGCTTATGGGGCCAGGGCTACGCCCGCGAAACCCTGCGCAGCTATGCCGCCGCGCTGTTCGACAGCGATCTATGCGCCGCGATTCGCCTGGACATGCGCCGTGATAACGCTCGCGCGATCCGTATGTGCGAACATGTCGGGTTTGAAGTTGAACACATCTGGGCCAACGGCCAGTTCCAAACCATGATTCTAACACCTGAAGCTTTACACCTGAAACACGCCACTGCTGCTGCCGGTTGATCTCACGGGGCGCTCTGCCACTTCCCGGTCAATGAGCGCCCATTGCAGATCGCGCAGCGCCGCGTCATAATAATCGCATGACGCTCAAAAAACACACTCACACCCAACCCTTGCCCGCTGCCTTCTACACCGTACAACTGGCAACGTTCTTTTTCGCGCTCGGTCTGACCGTCATGATACCGATCCTGCCGCTCTTCATCACCGATGAATTAGGCGCGGCGGAACACTGGATCGGCACGGCAACCATGACCATCGCTCTGACCGCCGTCATCATGCGCATCCCCGGCGGGACACTGTCCGACCGCTATGGGCGGCGCAAACTGATGCTGATCGGGGGAGCCTTCAGCCTCGCAGCCACCGTGATCTATGTCTTCGCCACCGGCATCGGCGTATTTCTGATTGCGCGGGTGTTATCCGGTATCGGGCTGGCCCTGTTCACCACCACCGGCAAGGCGCTTTCCGCCGATCTCGCACCACCCGAACGCCGGGGCGAAGCGATGGGCATCACCAATGCCGCGTTTTCGCTGGCCCAGGTGATCAGTCCCTTACTCAGCGAGGGCCTTAAAAATGCGGTCAGCTTCCGGGCGGTATTTATCGTCAGCACAGTGTTGATCCTGGTTACATTGGGGATCACGCTGACGCTGCGGGTGGAAAAACCGGATCGCAGCGACAGCCGGGGCGCGCGAGGCGACATCGCCGGTATGCTGCGCGAACGCGGCATCTGGGCTTCAATCGTCTTGATATTGGCCGTCGCCGCAGTCATGGCGACCCTGTTCACTTTCTACCCGCTGATGGCCGACCGCAAAAACCTCTACCACGACGCGCCGGGACTGCTTTCCAGCGTAGCGATGGGCATGGGCCTCAGTATTTGGGCGCTGATTGATACGGTGATTGAGCCTATCGCCGGGCGCATTTCCGACCGTCTGGGCCGCCTGATCATCGCCGCGCCGGGATTGGTGTTCCTGGCGGCAGGGGTAATCGCGTTCAGCCGCGCATCCGATACGCTCAGCGCCTATACCGCCATTGCCCTGATGACCGTCGGGTGGGGCATGGTGCGTGCCATCGCGGACGCGCTGGCCCAGGATATGGTCGCGCCCGCGCTGCGCGGCATGGCGGCAGCCATCTTGTATACGAGCTTCGATCTCGTCGTCGGCCTGACCGCGCAATCCTTCAGCCACCTGATCGATGGGGCCGACTTCAGCCGAATGTTTGCCGTCCTGACGCCGCTGGTGATCGTCACCGGAAGCGTGGGCCTGCTGCTCGCCGTGCGGCTCACGACTCACGATCAGCGCGTGGCCCAATTGGTCCAACCCGCCGTACCCACCATACCGCCGCTGGTCGGGGATTAAGCGTTTAGCCCCTATCCCCCCGGCCCCCTTTCCCCGCACGCGATACTGTTGGCGAACGAATTGGCCCCTATCCCCCCAACCCCCTTTCCCCATCAAAGATGGAGAAAGGGGGCTTAACGGCACACG
>JAFGTJ010000128.1 GCA_016934195.1 Anaerolineae bacterium
CGGGGGGATAGGGGCTAACTCCAAGTCGATCACGTTATTCTGCGGAGCTACCCTCTGTGCCTCTGTGGTGAAAAATTTCTGTCCCCAAATCCGAATGCGCCCGGAGAATTAGAGCCTATCCTAATTCGTGTTACAATGGCCCCACGCTGTACAATACACTTGTATCACACCATACTACCCGGCGCGCATCCGGCCAGGAGTTTTTGTTGAACCGGCGAACTGAACTTATTCTGCTCACGCTGTTATTTTTGCTGGCGGCGGCGCTGCGTATCACCGACCTGTCGCGCCTGCCATTGGGTTTCACCGACGACGAACTGGCCCATATCCGCATCACCGAAACCGTCCGCGAAGGCGATATCGCCGTGCATTACCCGATGGACGACGGGCGCGGGCGTACCGGCATGTACGGGATCGGCAACCGGCTGGCGACCGATATCGCCGGGGATGGGCTGTTCGGCTACCGGATGTTCCCATTCTGGGGCAGCCTGGTTTCGCTGGCGGTGTTGTACCGGCTGGCGCGGCGCTTATTCGGCCCGCCCATCGCCCTGATCGCGCTGGCGCTGGTCGCCGTGAACCTGCGCGCGATCCTGCTGGCGCGCACCGCCACCCCGGAAGCCTTCGTGCCCGGTTACACAATGCTGATGCTATACGTCCTGACGCGAGCGTTTTACCTGCGCCGCGATGTCACGTTCCGCGCGCCGGATACGCTGTGGTTCGCGCTGCTGGCGCTGCTGGCCGGGATGTCGGGTTATCTGCACTATACCTTGTTGGTGCTCGGCCCGCTGGCGGCGCTGTTCCTGGCTCACCTGATTCTGACCCACCAGCCGATCTCGCGCCAGATGGTCAACGCGCTGGTCTTCGTGATCGTGCTGGCGACCGTGATCGCGGTCCCGTACCTGATCTCGACTTTGCGCGATGTGTCCGCCAGCGAGCCGTACATCCTGTGGGAACAGCGCCCGCGCAGCCTGACCGATATCGTGGACGGGACGCTGCACGCGGTCGGCGGTATGATCTGGCGCGGCGATCCTGACCCGGCCCATAATCTGCCGGATGCCGCGCTGGTCGGGCCGCTGCTGGCGCTGCTGCTGATCACAGGCGTGATCGAGGCAGGGCGGCGCTGGCGCGATCCGCGTTACGGGCTGCTGCTGCTGGTCCTGCTGGCCGGACTGATCACCGATGCGTGGGTCGGCGTGGATGCCACCTTTTCCGCGAATCTGGTGGCGCTCCCGGCGGTATTTTTGCTGGTGGGTATCGGCCTGGACGTGCTGCGGCGGACGCTGCGGACGCGCGGACTCCAGACAGCATGGGGCGCGGTGGGTATGCTGGTGGTCCTGATCCTGGCGGCCAACGTGATCAGCCTGCGCAGCCGCTTGTTTGACGACTTCAAGCACGACGAAACCGTGCTCGCCGCGTATCACGGCGACCTGGGCCAACTGGCCGCCTACCTGGACCGTACCACCTGGGACCTGCCCGCGTCGGTGTGCATGGCGGGACTCACGACGCCCAACGGGGTCGGGCTGTCGCCGTACCAGATGCTCCAGGTGATGCTGCACCGCGAAGACCTGGACCTGCGGCACAGCGACTGCCGCAGCGGGATCGTGTTCATCAACGCGGGCGCGCCGATGCGGTTCATCCTGCCGCACCCGGAGGATATCGAATTGATGCCGCCCGAACTGCGCGAGTGGCTGTCCGACGTGCCGCCGCTCGAAGCGCGGGGGATGCCGCCGGGGACCGTGTTATATATGGATGTGGAAGACCGTATCCGCGATATGGGCGGCTTTTGGGATTTCCGCGCCCCCACTTATTTTATGCCCGGCGCTGATGACCGGATCGAGCGGGTGGACCTGCCCGTCCGGTTGGAGCAAAATCTGACGTTTGCCGGGTACGATCCCCGGCTGTACGCGGGGCGGCATATCCCCGGCGGCAGCCCGATTGTGCTGGTCAGTTACTGGCGCGTGGATGGCCCGCTGCCGCCGGAGATGAGTATTTTCGCGCACCTGCTGGCCCAACCGAATCCGCAGTTAGCCCCGGTCGCGGAAGCCAACGCCATCGACGTGATCCCGTCCGAACTGCGCCGCCGGGACCTGTTCGCGCAGGTGTCGTATATCTGGCTGGACGAGGCGCTCCCATCCGGCGACTATACGCTGACGGTCGGCGCGTTTACCGGCAGCGTGACCGTGATCGAGAATCACCTGGACGTGCTCGACAGCGCGCTGAATAACCAGCCGCACGGCGACCGTTTATTGTTGGGCCGGGTGCTCGTGGAACCGCCGCCGGATGGTAACTCGGCGGGCGAATAACGTTTACCTCACCCCCTAACCCCCTCTCCAACCAAGTTGGAGAGGGGGTATCAAACAGCGCTCAACCACATCTCCCCCTCTCCATTTTGAATGGAGGCGCAACCTGCGGTTGCGTCGGGGTCGGGGGGTGAGGCCGTTTTTCGCTCCAGACCCAATGTGTCTGCATGATCTCGGCTTAACTTGACACGTAGGGGGCGCGGCAAGTAGCGCCCAATATGCGTCAACTTAAGGGATTACATTGTACGAATAGGAACGATTCGCCGGTTTACCTCACCCCCTAACCCCCTCTCCAACCAGGTTGGAGAGGGGGAATCAAACAGCGCTCAACCACATCTCCCCCTCTCCATTCAAAATGGAGAGGGGGTCAGGGGGTGAGGCCGTTTTTCGCTCCAGACCCAATGTGTCTGCATGATCTCGGTTAACTTGACACGTAGGGGGCGCGGCAGGCAGCGCCCCTACCCACTGACCGCCTCCTCGCTACTGGGTAAAGAACGCCTCGAACGGCTGGCCCTGGTCCACCGACAGCGCAATCATCGACCGCAGGTAATTCACCGGGATCGTCCCACTCCAGGGTTCACCACTCGGCAGTATGATCGGCGCGGGATCGTCCCCGTTCGCGCCGAGCAGGATTGTCGGTGTGCCGGTCAGCCCGTACTCGATGAAGCGCTGCCGGTTGACATTCACCGACTCCGCGTACACGTTGTCCGCGATGCAGGTATTCAGCGCGTCCATATCCAGGCCCAGGTCGCCCAACAGGTTGTTGATACCGTCCTCGGTGAACGCCGTATCGTAGCCCAGTTCAAAGTAACCGTGAAACAGCGTCTTATAGGCGGTATAACCTTTGCCCTGTTCGGTGGCGCAGTATATGGCTTTGGTCGCCAGTTCGGAGTACGGCTCCCCGGTGATCATGGCCGTTTCGAAGCGGGCACGGCCCGTTTCGACTTCCAGCGCGATCAGGGGGTCCAGGCTGACGCTGTAATTGGCGCAGTGCCCGCACGTCAGGCTCAGAAATTCCACCATGCTGACCGGCGCGTCCGGGTCGCCATAAGCCAGAATGCCCTGATCTTTCAGGCTGGCCTGCCACGCGGCGTCAACGGCGGCATAGTCGGATTTCGGCGGATCGATGACCATCTCATTGATCATATTGACGATCAGCGCGTCGTCGTCCTCGGTTATCGCGGTTGACTGGAGATAGATCGCCGCGCCCGCGTCCCCATACCCGATCAGCACCAGGTGGTGCAGCGTGCCCTGCCCGTCATCGTTAAAGTGAACGGCGACTCCTTGCAAGCCGTTGGCGTTCGAGTACGGCACGACAGTAGACGATACCTGATCGGCCACCGGGACCAGCGCTTCTTCCAATGCGGCGCTGTCACCCAGGTAGGGGAAGCTGCGGAAGGTGATAAATGACCCATCCCCCCCTGCCGCCGCTGCCGGTGATATCAATGCCAGATCGAAGCTTTCCCCGTTGGCCGTCGCCGTCCAACCATCCGGCAGCGGGACAGTCAGGCCCCACAGTTCCCACGCGAACACCATCGAATCACCGCCGCCCTGCCGGGGCGGAGCCATACCGGGCTGGACCATCGACGCCAATACGCCCCCGGTACGGATCAGGCTGTCAGCCGCACTATCAGCCGCGCTGTCCGGCTGCGGGACACTGGTAACACCGCCGTCCAGCCGCTCGATGCTGTTCAGGACCGCGCTGGCGATGGGGCGAAAATCGGTCCAGGCCGTCTCGCTGGCGGTGGCGATGATCAGCACCGATAGATTGCGGTCGATAATGCTCAGCACCATAAGCTGCATCCGGGCGGGCGACGTGATCAGGTCACGCGCCTCCACGATCCGGCCCGCATACCCGGCGACCGTGACCGGCTCCGCGTCGGATACCGGCTGCATGTCGTTATCGGCCAGGACCTCGGCCATTTGATCCAGCGCATCAACCGAAATGTACGGCAGCGTGGTTGCCTGGATGAGACGAGTCGGGCCGCTGCCCGGCGTGGCGACCAACAACGAGTCGCCGCCGTCGGTATCGCGCTCGACCTGCCAGCCGTCCGGCAGATACAGCGCCAATCCTGCCTCGTCCCACGCGACCCGCTGCGGCAGTTGGACCGACGCCACGCTGACCGAACTCACCAGCGGCTCAGTCGAAGCCGTTGTCGTCTCGATGCGCTCTCCGGCGGCATTCACGGCGGCGGCGCTGTCAAAAATCGCGTCCAGGGTGAGCCGGAACATGGACGCTTCCGAATCGCGCACGGTGTACGCGATCCCGGCCAGCGATCCGTCCGCCAGTTCGATCAACATCAAGCGTCCCTCGGTATCGGGGACCGTCTGGTCAAATATAAAAGCGCGGGTGGGAAGTCCACCGCTGCGCACGCCGAATTCTACCGGGCTGATCGCGGCGTTCATGCTGGCCGCATACGCCGCGATCCGGTCATCCAACTGTCCCACGACCGGAAACAGGACCAGTTCCGGGCCTTGACCGTCGCTCACGTCGCGGTCGGCGGGGTGCAGGCTCGTCACCCCATTTCCTTCGACCGCCACCCACCCGGCGGGATAATAGACCGACAGCCCGTAAGCCGTCACGGTTTGGGTCAGGGGTTCCTGCGCCCCGCTGACGACCGGTCCCGCGATCAGGCTCAGCGCCAGCGCGATTCCGAGCGCCCACCATACAATACGTCGTTGCATCATTGAGTCTTACTCCATGAGAGTTATGCGGCTCGTGCCATAGGCATTCGCTGTAACAGGCGTTTCGATTATAGCCACAGCGCCCCCGGTCCGCACACTGCACGCCCCGAATCGGTACTGTATCGAATTCGGTTGAAAAACGGCCTCACCCCCCTGCCCTATACGTATTAAGTTAAGCACTTTTCGTTAATCCGAGTGTTAGCCTCACCCCTAAATCCCCTCTCCACTTCGTAGAGAGGGGACTTGACACCATGACATTTCCCCCTCTCCATA
>JAFGTJ010000129.1 GCA_016934195.1 Anaerolineae bacterium
AATGGAGAGGGGGAGATGTGGCAGTGTTCACCTCGACAAGTCCCCCTCTCTAGCTCTGCTGGAGAGGGAGATTTAGGGGGTGAGGCCGTTTTTCCTAACAACTCATTCGTGGACCCAAATCTCAAATGGTAATAGCGCCCGCCTGCCGAATGCGCTATTATTTCCGGTGGGGGTGTATGAGTCCCGGTGGGCTTCCCGGTCTTCAAAATCGGCGGCGGGTCGCGCAGAGCGGGCCGCGATGGGTTCGACTCCCATACACTCCCGCCAGCTTTCGCCCTGGCCTTAGTCCTCGTCCTTGTCGTCGGATGGACGGCGGCGCGGCATGAACATTCCCCCGATTGATCCCAACATCCCCGGCATGGGTTCCAGGTCGTGTTTGACATCATCCCACTGGCCGCTGTGCCGTTTCACGTCCCATTTTTCCCACTCGCCATAAGCCACCGAAAGCAGCGCGGACAGCTTGTCATGATCCGGGTCGGACTCGTCTACCAGGATATCGCGCATCTGGTCCAACACGCCGATGAATGATTCCAGGTGATGCGCCAGATTCTCGCGGTTATGGGCCAGCAGTGGCAGCAAGTCGTGAGGGGTCTGGTGGCGCAGGTTTTGAGTCGCCAGCGCCAGCGCAGGATTCACCATGCGGCGCAAATCCGGCCAGCCCTCCGACTGTTGCAGCGTGTAAAACAGCGTCACGCCGAGCAGCGCGGGCAGCGCCTCGGTTGCCATGATCAAGCCGTCGTGTTCCGCCGGGTCCATAAAACGCGGTTTGCCGCCCAGTAACCGGGTGATATCCTCAGCCAGCGAAATTGCCTCGCTCGGACAGGCCGCGTCCGGCGCGATCAGGATTTCCGCCCCGTCGAAGGCTTCCGCGCTGGCGGCTTCGGCGCTGGGATCGGCGTTATACAGGTGCGCGGCGTTGATGATGGGCGTCATTCCGACCAGGTAGGCGGTCATGGCTCCCTGGTTGTTGCGCGGAAAATGGGTATTGGCCCACCCGACGGCAGGCTGCTTGAGCGATCCCAGGTCGAGCACTACCGCCCCGGCCTTAAGCGTCGGTCCCAACCGGGCATACGTCTCTTCGCGCTTGCTCAACGGCGCATTCATGATCACCACGTCGGCCTTATCGGTTGCCTTGAGCAGCCCGCGATGGAAATTATCGACCGCTTGCAGGCGTTCCGCCGCTTTCATGGCGGCGGCGCTGGAATCACTGCCGATGATGGTGAACGTGTGCTCAGCTTTGGGCTGGCCCTGGTAGCGTTTGAGCGCCAGCCCGACCGAGGTGCTGATCCGATCCAGCCCGACAATTGCAACGTGTACGTGCATGGTATGATCCTTGTGATAGGTGTGCCGCGTGCGTGTATTTTACACTTATACTACACGCTGACAGCGCGAAAAGTTTAGGCCGGACTGATTTTCCCACTTTTTAATCTGTGTTTATCTGCATTCATCTGTGTCCCATTCTAATTTCTGTCGTCCGCTGTTTGCAGCGCGATCAGCAGCCGGTCCGACTCTGTCGTGACCGTGCCATCCAGCGGATCGGCATGGCGTCGGATCAACTCAACCGCCAGCGAACGCCCACCCGCCGCCGCCACCATCTCCGCGCCCCAGGCCGGATGCTGCGCGCTCACGGCGAAAGGTCGCTGCCACGCCGGTTTATCCGCCAGCGGCCCGTTACCCCAGCGGTGATAACGGGCCGGGGCGAACGCTTTCACCAGCACGACCAGCACCTTTTCCGGCAGGAAAAAACGTGCGCGGGTTTTTCCTACATCATGCAGCAGCGCCGCGACCAGCACATCCGGCTCGGTATGGCCGTGCGCCCGCAGGTCCCGCAGCACGCGCAGACTGTGCTGGCGCTCTATGCGCCGCATCCGGCAGTAGAGCGCGAACAGGTCCGGGGTGAGCGTGTCTTCCGCCAACGTATCTTCCACCGGGCGCACCCATGCTGCCAGCGCCCGCGTGCCCTGCCAGAATCGGTAAACCGCGCGTTTTATGATGCGGCGCATAACAGCAGTGCGGCGCATATCAGGTGAAACTGGGGTAAAAGCTGGTAAACAGACCGTACAGGAACCGCAGCGGCGGCCCCAGGATACCCCACAGCAGGTCCAACCGGCCCATCGACATCGCGCCGATCAGGATCAGCATCATCAGTGCGAACATGGTTTCCCGTTCGTACCGGATCAACCAGTTGCTGTATTCGGGCGGCAGTGTGCCCACCGCGATTTTGTAGCCGTCCAGTGGCGAGAGCGGGATCAGGTTAAACAGGAACAGCACCAGGTTAAAAATTACAATCGTGCCGAGCGTGTTGTAGATGAACGTCCAGAATCCGCTCGATCCCGCGCCGATATCGACCAGTTTCCCGCTGGACAGCAGGCCGATCCGCGCTTCGACGATGCTCGCCGCCGTCATCAGCCGGATCAAGATACCCACTGCGAAGGCGATTATCAGGTTCATCAGCGGACCCGCCAGCGCGACCAGCACGATCCCGCGCTTTTCGTTGGGATAAAACGCGCGCGGATTGACGGGCACTGGTTTGGCCCACCCGAATCCCGCCACCAGCGCCAGCAGAATGCCGATGGGTTCAAGGTGGGCGCGTGGATCGAGCGTCAAACGGCGCTGGAAATAGGGCGTATTGTCTCCCAGGCGGTAGGCGGTCCAGGCGTGCGCCCATTCGTGCAGCGTAAAGCCGATCACCAACCCGATCACGCGGCCTAACAGGACTTCAATTGATAAGCTGTGCAATGGCAGCCTCCGATTACTCTGCGCCGCCGACCTGAGTGCTGGCGAGCGCTTCCAGCACAGTAATGACCGCGCTGTTGTCCAGTTCACCGTTACCCATGCCGACCATCGCTTCATATAACTGGTGCGAGATAGCCGTCAGCGGCAGCGCCACGTTATAGGTCCGCCCGGTGTCCATCACGATTTTTAAGTCTTTGGCCTGCATATAGGCTTTGAAACCCGGTTGCAGGTTGCGGGAAAATATCTTGGGCGGCTTGTTTTCCAGCGCCCAACACCGCGCCGCACCCTTGCTGATCGCTTCGACCACGCGCGCCGGGTCCACGCCGGATTTTTGCGCCAGGACCAGCGCTTCACACATGGCGATCATTGTGCCCGCCACCACGATCTGGTTCGCCGCCTTCGCCATCTGGCCCGCGCCGCTGTCACCGACCAGCACCACGCTTTTACCCATTGTCTCGAACAGCGGCAGCGTCCGGTCGTAGGCTTCCTGCGGCCCGCCGACCATGATGCTGAGTGTACCTGCCCGCGCCCCAATGTCGCCGCCGCTAACGGGTGCATCCAGCGCCAGTACACCAACTTTTCCCAGTTCAGCGGCGATGTGGCGAGCAGTTTCGGGCTTAATGGTGCTGTTGTCGAT
>JAFGTJ010000130.1 GCA_016934195.1 Anaerolineae bacterium
TATCGCCGGTATCCTCAACGATCCAGGAAAAGGTCGGTTTTTCTATGGCGAAGCCCAGGGGATTGACGATATGGTTGGTCTTGAGATGGGTTATTTTCACGGTTGACCTCACGGGGGAGATGTAAGATATACTGTCTCTTTTAATGCGTTTAACTCATCACGATCTTTTCGGAGCGAACTATGTTAAAGAATACCGACATTAACATCCGTGACCCGTTTGTGCTGCCGGTTTTGGCGGAAAAACAATATTACCTGTACGGTACCACCGGATCGGAAACCTGGACAAATTTTGCATCCGGTCTTGATCATTACACCAGCACCGATCTGCAAAACTGGGAAGGACCTTTCCCGACCTTCCGGCCTCCCGCGAATTTCTGGTCTGACCGCAACTTTTGGGCACCCGAAGTCCACGTTTACCGCGAACGTTTTTACCTGTTCGCCACCTTCAAGGCCGAAGGCGTCTGCCGGGGGACACAAATACTGACCGCCGATGGGCCACAGGGTCCCTTCTTGCCGGTCAGCGAAGAGCCAGTGACACCCCGCGATTGGGAATGCCTGGATGGGACGCTGTTTGTCGATGCCAATGACCAGCCCTGGATCGTTTTTTGCCACGAGTGGGTGCAGGTCGGTGATGGTGAAGTCTGCGCCCTGCGCCTGAGCGATGACCTGACATCAGCGGTAGGACAGCCGCACCTATTATTCCGCGCTTCCGAAGCCCCCTGGTCCCAAGAGATCAACTCGAAAGGTAGAAAGGGCTATGTGACCGATGGCCCCGCGCTGCATCGTCTGGCGAACGGCGAACTGATCATGCTGTGGTCCAGTTTCGGCGCGGGCGGTTATACCGTCGGGATAGCGCGATCAGCCTCCGGTGACATTTTGGGTCCCTGGCAGCAAATGCCCAAACCGCTGTATGCCGGAGATGGCGGCCACTGCATGGTGTTCCACACCTTCGATGGGCAACTGCTGCTGGCTTTTCATCGACCCAACCGGACTCCCGATGAGCGCCCGCAGTTCGTCCCGCTGCGGGAAACCGGCTCGTTGGTGGAAATCATCTAACAACCTATCCGTAAATTCTTAGGCGCGGCAAACAGCGCCCTTACCCAGGCGAATTTACGGATAGATACTAAACCGAACCCAGAGCCATCACCAACATTCAGAATTTTTCTGGCAGGCGGAACAGATCGTCGATACGAACGGGCTGGTTTAGTTCCATCGCGCGATTGGCCGAAATTCCCAGCATAATCGACGCGGCCCCATCCACATGAGAGGCGGCGCGATTAAATGGATCGGGGGGCGGATTCAGCGAAAACAGTTGCTCAAGCATAATCGGGTCCGCGCCGCCATGACTGCCCTCTTCGCCAGGCGGAATCTCGACATCGTACCCTTCCCCAAACATGGGGAACACACGAATCGCGGCCCGCTTAAACGGTCCCTTGCTGGCCTGGAGATTATGCGATTCACCCTGGCCCGATACGAGATTGACATTTTCGACTACATTCAGTTCAACGCGCCCCTTCGTGCCGGTAATGGCGACATTCAACCCTTCCCAGGGGCTGTATGCGACAAGGCAATATGACAGGATCACGCCGTTGCGGTAGCGGGCAGTAACGGCCATTGTGTCTTCAATCGTGATCGGTTCGCCAAACACGTTGCGATCCCGAATATAGCCGTTATCCGTCTCCGCTTCGAGGTAAAGACCCCGCAGTGATGCGTCCTGGTCCAGGAACAACGCGAAGGGGTCTTCATGCGCTTCGGGCACGCCGGTATACCGTTTGTACGTATACGTTTCACCGCGTTCAGCCGCGTTCTGTTTGCCATAAAACAACAGGCCGCCAAAGGCAAACACTTCGGCGGGATAGGAATCAATCCACCAGTTGACCAGATCGAAATGGTGCGTGGCCTTGTGGACCAGCAGCCCGCCGGAATTTTGTTTTTCACGATGCCAGCGCCGGAAATAATCCGCCCCGTGATAGGTATCGAGCAGCCAGGAAAAATCCACGCTGAGGGGACGCCCTACGGCTCCCTGTATCAGCAGTTCCCGGAGTTTGGTGAAAGCGGGTGCATAGCGGTAATTGAAGGTTACTCGTAGTTGTTTTCCGGTGCGTTCAATCGTGTTGAAAATGGATCGGGCTTTTTCGGCATCGGTTGTCATCGGTTTTTCGGTGATGACATTGCACCCCAATTCCATCGCCCGGTTGATATACCGGTGGTGAGTCGCATCCATCGTAGCAACGATCACCGTATCGGGATGCGTGTCGGTGATCATCGCATCAAACCGATCAGCTTGATAAGTCGGTACGGGAGCAATGCCAGCCTGCGTTTGAAGCTGCTGATTATGCCAGTTCATTCGGGTTTGGCTTAGATCGCAGAGCGCAGCCAGCTCGCACGAATCACGATACGTGGTCGTGATTGCCTGGATAAACATGCCCGCCCGACCGCCTGCGCCAACCACTGCAAAGCGTCTTTTCCTGTTCATGAATACTCCTTAATTCGCCATACGGTCCTGCTGCATAACAACAAGTTACCGGGCATCTCTCATCCGGGCGGTTGGGCACTCTGACGTATCACCAGATCAGGGATCAATACGTGTTGGTGGTGTTTGTAGTCCGGTTCATTAATTTGTTCAAGAAGAAATTGAGATGCCAGCTTATTCTGTATATCAAAATCAAAAGAGACGGTTGTTAGCGGGGGAATGAGATAGGAAGCAATCGCATCATCATCGAAACTGGCAATGGATACATCGTCGGGGACACATAACCCATGCTCGTGCAAAGCGTACAGCGCGCCCATTGCCACATGATCGTTCACGGTCATAATGGCCGTAAATGCTTCGCCCCGTTTCAGAAATTCGCAAACCCCCTCATACCCGGTTTTCATGGCATCGGCAAAGGTGGAATAATTCCCGGCGTAACTTGGTCCAGGCTCCAGGTTTTGCGATGTCAAAAGGTTGCGCCACGTATCGTGGCGCAAACGCGGATTGATAAAATCTAATGACCCGGTGATCTCTGCGATCCGCCTGTGCCCCAGATCAACCAGGTGTTGTACGACCAACCGTGTGGCGTGTTCCTGGCTGTACCCAACCCAGGTAAGTTTTGATTCTAACACGTAATCACGGCGCACGATGGGAATGCCATGACACATCGAAAGGAGTTCATCATCGGGTATCTGTAATTTGGGGGCATAAAGAAGAATACCGTCAACCAGCCGTGCCGCCGCTGTATTCAAGGTATCGGCAAAATTCTCCTGCGTGCATTCGGAATAAAGTGTGGAATAGCCAGCCGCATTGATAAACTGTCCCATTCTTGGCAATACAATTCCAAACTGCACATCCATGACAATAATTTCGATACTATTTGACTGGTGGGTCGTAAGCATCTGCGCGCCCAGGTTGCGCTGGTATTCCATCTTTTCCATAACGCGCTGGACGTGTGAGCGCGTATCGGGCGCAACCTCAGGATGATTATTCAGCACACGGGATACAGTGCCATACGATACGCCTGCTTCGCGCGCAACATCCCGAATCGTTGGGCGCTTGTTTTTGGGCTTAGGCATGAACTCACTCCGGGGGAGGCCAGTTTGCCTCCAAAGTCTAGCAACTTTTTGCGTGTATCACAATTAAAACGCCGTAACCAGTCACGAAAACTATAGCATGATTTTAAAAAATTGTCGATATACCCCTCGATTGTCTTGCTTGACAACGAGAAAAACATCTTATATTATGGGGCTGTAACCAGTTACGGAAATTCCAGCAGAAGAAAGCGGGCGCGCTGCGAGTCGACCGCATCTCAGGCACATCGCGGAACTGATCTGCAATCGATAGTAATAGCCAGGGCGCGGCCAATTGGCGGCCTTTGAATGCCTACAAAACTAGAATAAGGAAGTTTTTTTGTGCGCAACATGTCCGGTACTGCTAAGTTTTTCAGGAACAACGCCGTCGCCTATATGTTCCTCACACCGTGGCTCCTGGGTTTCTTCGTACTGACGCTTTACCCAATGTTATATTCGCTGCGGCTCAGTTTCACGGATTACGACTTCACACAGCCCGATTCGACACAATGGATCGGGTTTGATAACTACCGGAAGATGTACGGGTCGATAATCGGGGAGTCCAAGTTCACCTCATCCACGGGCGAGGAGATGCGGGTGGACCGGTACTACAAAAAGTCGCTGTCCGTGACGTTTACCTATGTGTTCATATCCGTACCGCTGAAGCTGGTAGTCGCCCTCGCGGTGGCGATGCTGATGAACCAGAAATTACGGGGGGTGTCGTTTTACCGCGCCGTGTACTATATCCCCACACTCCTCGGCGGATCGGTGGCTATCGCGGTGCTGTGGAGGAAGCTGTTCGAGAAAGACGGCCTGGTAAACGACTTCCTGGGAACTCTCGGCTTCACCAACCTCCCCAGTTGGATCACTAACCCCGAATACTCGCTCTACACGCTCGTTTTGCTGACAGTGTGGCAATTCGGCTCGTCGATGATTATTTTCCTCGCGGGGCTGAAGCAAATCCCACAGGAGTATTACGAGGCGGCAAGCGTGGACGGGGCGGGCAAGACACGGCAATTTTTCGCCATAACCATCCCACTGCTCTCGCCAGTGATTTTATTCAATCTGGTCATGCAGGTGATATACGCATTCCAGTCGTTTACCCAGGCCTATATCATCGGCGGCGGCAAGGGCGGCGTGCTCAACTCCACACTGTTCTATACCCTCCACCTGTATATTCAGGGATGGACATACCACGAGCTGGGATACGCCTCCGCTATGGCGTGGGTGCTGCTGCTCATTATCGGTGGTATCACGGGAATGATCTTCATCTCATCAAAGTGGTGGGTGTCATATGGGACCGGGGAATAACATGAAAATCAGCACGGTTATACGCCATACGTTGACCCATCTGTTCATCATCACCCTGGGACTGATCATGATCTATCCCATCGCCTGGATGATTGTCAGCTCCTTCAAGCCCAACAATATGATCTTCAGCGATCCAGGGCTGATACCAAAAACCGTGACCACTGACAACTACGTCAGTGGGTGGGAAGGCTATGCGGGTACGACCTTCGGGACGTTCTTCAAAAATGCGTTCGTAATCTGCGTATTGGCTATCATCGGAAACGTGATATCCTGCACAATGGCGGCGTATGCGTTTGCGCGGCTCAACTTCGTGGGCAAGGGCGTCTGGTTCATAGTGATGATGGGAACGATGATGCTCCCAGGACACGTTACGCTCGTGCCGCGCTATATCCTGTTCAACACCTTTGGGTGGGTGGGTTCGATACGCCCGATAGTCGTGCCAAGATTCCTCGCGACAGATGCGTTCTTCGTGTTTCTGCTTGTGCAGTTCATACGCACGCTGCCAAAAGAGATCGAGGAGGCGGCAATCATCGACGGGTGCGGGAAATTTGGCGTATTCCTGCGTATCATCGTCCCGCTTGCGTTCCCAGCCATGGTGACGACCGCGTTGTTCACATTCCTATGGACGTGGGACGACTTTTTCAACCACCTGCTGTACCTTACAAGACCAGATACTTTCACCGTATCGAGGGCATTACGCACGTTCGTCGGCGACGCAGGCGCGGTAACTAACTGGGGTGGCGCGCTGGCGATGGGAACGCTCTCTATTATTCCCGCCTTTATCCTGTTCTTCTCCCTGCAAAAATACTTCGTACAGGGTATCTCGACCACGGGCTTAAAGGGTTAGTACGTTACAGGAGATAATACTGGAGAAAATGCATATGACATGATGCTCGGAGATGTGTTTTCGGATTTGTCCGCTGAGACTATTTACAAAAACAGGAGAATTCAAAGGTGAGAAAAATTTACGCAATCACGATTATAGCGTTGCTCGTAGCGATGCTCGGCGGAGTATACACTCAGCCGACCGTCGTGGCCCAGACCGACGACGGACTCCCCGCTTACACGGGCGAACCCTGCGAGCTGCGCATGGGTTGGTGGGGCAATGACGACCGCGCCGACCGGACCCTGAAGGTTATCGCATTGTTCGAGGCTGCCTATCCCGACATCAAAGTCGTGGGTGAACCGAATGGCGGCGCGGGCGATCACTTCCAGATTCTCGACACACAACTGGCGGCCAACGACGCCCCCGACATTATCCAGTTCGGCGGCAACTGGCCCGACTACACCCAATACCTTGAGCCGCTCAACGGTTATCTCGGCGCACAGCTCATAATTGACACCTCCGAGACGTTCGACCAGGCGGCGTTTACCCCCGCGACCGACGCCGACGGCAACCTCTATGCCATCAGCCTCGGTACAAACACACTCGTCCTCGCCATCAACAAGACGATGATCGAGGCGGCGGGCGTTGCTCTCCCCGAATTCAACATGACCTGGGAAGAGTTCCTGGACTACGGGCGGGAACTGAAAGCAGCTCTGCCCGAGGGTGTCGCACCCTTCGTGGATAACAGCACGAACACCGCGAACTACATGAGCTTTTTCTACACGCAGCAGGGTACGCCGATCTGGACTCTGGACGACGGCGGCGCATCCTATGCAACAATTGAATCAGGCCAGAAATGGCTTCAGATGTGGGCCGATATGCGCGACGAAGGGTTGATTCCCGACCCAGACACCACCTACACCTACAGCGAAGACGGGCCGGACAGCTCGGCGCTTGTGGCGGGCAAAGCGGCTATCGGTCTCGTTTGGAGTAACCAGGTGGCAGCTTATCAGGCAGCTATGACCGACGAACTCGGCATGACCACCCTCCCGCAGGGCGGCGAACCGGCATACGCCATCCAGATGAGCCAGTACCTGGCAATGAACAAAGACAGCGACAACAAGGAAGCCGCAGCGCTGTTCATCAACTTCTTCGTTACCAGCCCTGAGGCGGGTGCGATACTCGAAACCAATCGTGGCGTGCCTTCCTCGCCGGTCGTGCGTGCCGCCATCGCCGAGAAAGCCACCCCGCTTGACGCGGCGGTTTACGGTCTCTACAACGCGATAGCCGAAGCCGGGCGCGTGGTTCCGCAAGGTCCGAACCTCCCGAACGATCAGGAATTCGTGAACGAGCTTGAACTGATCGGCCAGCAGGTCGCCTATGGCGAGTCCTCAGTTGAAGTAGCCGCTGAAGACTTGCAGGCCTTGATCGAGCGTCTCGCGGTCAAGTAACTTTCAGCAACAGTAGGGGATACCAAAGGCGCGGGATTGTAAGCCCCGCGCCTTTTTCATTCCCTCATGGGCGCAACGCGGAATGGCTGGATGGGTTGTATACTATCATCGGTGAAGATAATGATATGCTGCTGGTATCATCGGCAGCGAGCGGATAAATACGATGCAGGTTGAAATCGAACTGCGCCACTTGCCGCGTTTCCGTGTGATGAACTATCTCACCCAGGTAGGCGGCACAATCACGGAAACCGCCAGCGTCACGGGCGAAGGTTGGTGGGCAACCATCGAGGCGCTGGAACCGGATCGCGTTGGCATTGTGGATGTTCCCCGCGACCGGTTGGTGATCGAGGGCGACGAACACACTGTCGAGCGAGTCGCCGCGTTTATGCAGCACAAGGTCCGGCAGATGCGGCACGGTAGGTAATCCGCGCACGGTAAACAACCACGCGATGCAAAAACAGGGCAAGTTCCCCCCGCCCTTTCAGCCAACATACCGCCCACTTCGGGCTTTTTTGATCCCGATCAGGAAATCCCCCCGATACTCTGATACTACGTTGGACATTTCCTTACGAAGATAAAATAAATTTTCCATGAATAATCTTGTCGATTTCAATTTATCTTTTATTATATTGTATGTACCTCAGCCATCAATGGAGAACGCGCTGCCTGATGAAAGCCACCCTGAATCAACGGCGATTGGAACTCAAATATCTGGTTATGGGCGTGCTGCTCACCACCTTGTTATTTATATGCTCGACTCAGCCTTTCTTCACGGACATTGAAACCGGCCTGTTTGCCGCGCTCGAAACCATGATGAAATTCGGGTTGGTGGGCCTGTTCGTGATCGCGTTTTTCAGCAATCTGGTGGTAATCATCAACATTCCGTTTATGGTGGTGGCGCTGCCCTGGGTTGTCGCCAATCCCAGTCCGGTCGGGATCGTGTTATTCAGCCTGATTACCGGCGTCGGCGCAGGACTGGGTAAACTGATTACCTACACACTGGCCTCGCGTGTTACGGCGCAGTTCGAGACGCTGAGCGCCAGTCCGCTGCATGGCTGGATTTCGACCCAGATCGAGCGTCGTCCGCGTTTTGCGCCCGCACTGGTATTCCTGGCGGCGGGCACCATTCTCCCCCTTGATCCCGCCCTGATGCCGCTGTTATTGGTGGGATACCCGGCGCGCAACGTCGCAGCCCCGCTGATCTCCGGCAAAATGTTACAAAGTCTGTCCCTGGCGCTTCTGATGGTGCTGATTACCTCGTCCCTGGGTATGGGCGGTGGCGTCAACGTGGACCTGACCTTCGGCGTAATCCTGGGTACGCTGCTGCTGATGGCCTATCAGGTCGAGAAAACGCGCCAATCCGGTACGACCGCCCCCGCACAAGTTACAGCCTGATTAACAGGACCAATAGAGTCCAAAAGGACTTGTTCCCGTTTCCGGCGAGCGCTAGAGTTTGCTTAATGCTCACTGTGTCGGATCGGTTCGATAGAGGACTCCGCCATGATCAAGATCGGCGTACTGGCGCTGCAAGGCGCATTCATTGAACACGAGAAAACGCTGCGCTCCCTGGGCGCTCAGGCGGTCGAGGTGCGCCTGCCGGAACAGTTGGACGACCTGGACGCGCTCATCATCCCCGGCGGCGAAAGCACCACCATCGGCAAACTGGCGGTCACATTCAATTTGCTGGACCCGCTGCGCACCTTCGCCCAATACAAACCGGTCTGGGGCACTTGCGCGGGCATGATCATGTTGGCGAAAGACATTGGCCGGGACCAACCGCTGATCGGCGTGATGGACATTTCCGTCAATCGCAACGCCTTCGGGCGGCAGGTGGACAGCTTCGAGATGGACCTGACCGTGCCGGATCTCGGTGTCGAGCCGTTCCACGCGGTTTTCATTCGCGCGCCATTGGTCACGGGCGTTCACAACGGGGTCAAGGTCCTGGCCCGGTTGAATGATGGCGAGAATACGGGCGGAATCGTGGCCGTGCAGCAAAAACACTGGCTGGCAACCGCCTTTCATCCCGAACTTACCCCGGATGATCGGTTTCACCGCTATTTCCTGAGCAACGTCGCGGGCTTACAGGGCTGACTCATTCAAGTCAAATTCTTACCGCAGTCCTACCGCTGCGCTCTTGGTGGTGAAAATCCGGTTTCGATGATTCAATCCTGGCCCGATTACGTCCCGGCATACGCATCATACGCCCGCTGCAACTGCGCCTGTTCCCAGATATCGTCGTGGACCAGCACCCGGTAGCGGAATGTCAGCGACACACCCTGGGCCAGACTCAGCGGCTCCTCGAACAGGAACGACGCGCACAGGAAATAATTCCCCGGCTGGCTGTTACCGTACCAGGGAACCGGGTGCCGGGGATTCTGTGGGTGGTCGAAGATCGCCAGCCCGCCGGATTGAAACATGCTGTCAAGTCCCTCTGATCCGGTAGATTGGCCGGGTCCGCCGTCAAACCTGCCGGATAGATCGCACCAGAGCGACCGGATTCCGGTCGGGCGTTCGCTGGTCGAGCCGTCCGCAAACAGCAGGCGCGTGTCTTTCCACTCTGTCGTCCCCCGGAACGCCAGCCCGCTATAACCGCCCCAAGTGGTGAACGGTGTGCGGTCCAGCGTGACGTCACACTGCGGCACCAGCGTCGTCTGGAAATCCAGGGCATAAGTACCGATGTGCAGCGGGCTGTAGCGAAATTCGCGGCGCTCGTGCAGCACCACGACGTTATCCGCCGGACGCCGCCATTCCAGCCGCGAGGCAATGTGCACCTGCCCGTCCCATTCCTGGGTGATTGCCAACGGCGAAGTCGTATGCTGGGTGCCGAACGATTCGCGTTCTTCCCAGAAATTATCGCCGTTGACGAACTTGATCGCGTACCACAGCCCACGCTGCCAGACGTGATCAGGCGGTTCGGCCAGCGTCAGGCAGTGACCCGCCGGGGTACATAACGGGTGAAAATAAGGTTTGGGGCGCGTGTTGTAGTGGTAGTGCCACAGCGGAAGCTCCCGGTCCCGATGGCGCAGTTCGACCGAATGGCCCAAATCAGATTGGATGATCATGACAGGATACCTTCGATACGCGCCAACTCTTCGGCGGTGAAGTCGAGGTTGTCCAGCGCGGCGACATTGGCTTCGACCTGTTCGATGCGGCTGGTCCCCACCAGCGCCGAGGTCATGCCGGGATGCCGCAGCACCCACGCCAGCGCCATCTGTGCCAGAGTCTGGCCGCGCGCCTGGGCCAGATCGTTCAACTGCCGGACCTGGGCGATACGCGCCTCGGTGACGTGCTCGGCCTTCAGGAATCCGTGTGGCTTGGCGGCGCGCGAATCACCAGGAATGCCGCCTAGATACTTCGTAGTCAGCAAACCCTGCGCCAGCGGCGAAAATACGATACAGCCGATCCCTTCTTCGGCCAGCGCATCCAGCAAATCCGGTTCAATCCAGCGGTCGAACATGCTGTAACGCGGCTGGTGGATCAGGCAGGGCGTACCGAGGTCGCGCAGGATGCGGGACGCGGCGCGCGTCTGCTCGGCGGAATAATTGGAGATGCCCACATAGAGTGCTTTGCCCTGCCGGACGACGTGATCCAGCGTCGCCATCGTTTCTTCGAGCGGCGTATCAGGATCGGGGCGGTGGCTGTAAAAGATGTCTACATAGTCCAGCCCCATCCGTTTGAGGCTTTGGTCCAGGCTGGCGATCAGATACTTACGCGATCCCCATTCCCCATACGGGCCGGACCACATGTAGTAACCCGCTTTGGAGGAAATGATCAGTTCGTCGCGGTAACTGGTCAGGTCCTGGCTGAGAATGCGCCCGAAATTTTCCTCCGCCGAACCGGGCGGCGGGCCGTAGTTGTTCGCCAGGTCGAAATGGGTGATACCCAGGTCAAAGGCGCGGTGAATCATGGCGCGGGCGGTTTCGAGCGTGTCCACACCGCCGAAATTATGCCACAGGCCGAGCGAAATAGCGGGGAGTTTTAATCCGCTGCGTCCACAACGCCGGTACTGCATCGAGTCGTAACGACTGGAAACGGGTAAATAAACCATAGTTGACTGCTCTCCTTAATGAAAAATAACATTTTCGTATTTTGTGAGTCTAACACGGTCGGATCGCCAGCACCAAACGGTGTTACACTCAGAGTACATTCGAGTATTGGAACGGTAGGGGCGCTGCTTGCTGTGCCCAATATGAACCAAGAGGAATTTAGTTGTGAAAGACAACCTGAACACCCTACGCGCGATTTTTTTTGCCGTGATCGTCACCGGGATCGTGGGCGTACTGACGGTGATCGCGGCCCGGATCGGCGGCGGTGGTGATCCGATCCCGGCGGCGGCAAACGCGACAACCAGTTCATCACAGGCCGCTGCACCGGCTGTACCGGACGCCGTGCCGGGGGAACAGGTCCCGATCCCGCTGGGCAAGGACCTGATCGCGCTGGACGGCGATCTCGCGGACTGGGCTGCGCTGCCGGTTTACCGGGTCGATTGGGGCACACAGCCCAACGGCACACCGACCACCAACCCGTATTATGAATTTTCGGTGGCGGCGGACGGGGAGTATTTCTACTTTATGGCAACCATGCCCGATGATATGATCGTCGTGGGCGAGGACGGGCATAACTGGAACGGCGATTCGGTCGAATTTTCGCTCAACCTGACCGGCGATCTGCTGGCGGCAGAATACCGCGAAGGGATTTTCCAGGTGCGGATCGATCCGCGCCATCTGAACAACACCGATCCGGCTGATTTCGGGTTAGAGGGCGAA
>JAFGTJ010000547.1 GCA_016934195.1 Anaerolineae bacterium
CAGACCATCGGCGCGGAACGGCTGGATCGCTACACCAGCAGTTTGCAGGTCGAACAAGTGACCAGCCTGGGCGACCGTCCGCTGGTGGTGATCGCCGCCAACCATCCCGACAATGAGACGGCGTATCCGGGCGAGGTGTGGATGCCGCTGCAAGAGGAATTCGCCACGTATTCCACTAACAGCCGCTATATCGTAACCGACAGCAGCGCGCACGATATCCAGCGCTATGATCCCGATCTGGTGATCGAGGCGATCCGTTGGGTGCTGGACGAGGCCGCGCCGCCGGTCACGCGGGACCTGCTGTTTGGTTCGGACCTGGACGGTGATATGGACATATACCGGCTGGTGATGGAAACGGGCGAGTGGCAGGCGCTCACCGATACCGCTGTGGACGAATACATGCCCAACTGGTCGCCGAACGGCCAATATATCGCCTTCGACCGGCTGATCGGAGGTGCTCCGATTGTTCACCGTATCAACGTGGACGGCAGCGACGAACGGCGGCTGGTCGATGTGTCAGGGCAAAACGGCTGGATGGGCTGGTCGCCGGATGGGTCGCAGATCGTATTTTATTCCACCCGCGAGGGCAGCGCGAAACTGTTTGTGATGGACGCCGACGGCGGCAATCCGCACCGGATCAGCGACATTGTGCCGGGATACGAACCAAACTGGTCACCGGACGGGACGCAGATCGTCTTCATGAGTCATTCGTTCGGCGTGGGAGATATCTTCGTCCTGACGCTGGCGGACGGTCACATCGAGCAGTTGACGGATAACGGCAGCGTGTCAGATTGGGACCCCGACTGGTCGCCGGACGGGACGCAGATCGCGTTCACGTCCGATCTGGCAGGGCACGGCAACAATGACATTTACGTGATGGACGCGGACGGGAGCAATCTGCGCCGCCTGACGTTCCACGATGCCGATGATGAGTTTCCGGCGTGGTCGCCGGATGGGACTCAGATCGCGTTTTGTTCGCAGCGGGACGGCAGGGACTGGGATATTTTCGTAGTCCAGGCGGACGGCAGTTATCTACAGCAGATCACCGATACGCCCTACGATGAATGGGGCGTGGACTGGCAGCCGTAGCCGTACCCCCTGGCCCCCGCTCCATCGCGCCGACCGGAAGTCGGCAGCGTCATGGAAAGGGGGTAAATGTCGCGGCGCGGGTTATTCGTCCGCGCCCAGTTGCCGGAGTTTGTCAGCCGCCATCCCCGCCGCGCCGGAATCGCTGGCGGCCAGTTCGCGCAGCGCGGCGATGGCCTTTTCCGTGCCAATGGCCTGCACGATGTCCAGCAGGTAGACCCAGCGCCCGGTTTTCTGGCGAGCGACGGCGATCAGCGTGGGAATGGCCCGGTCGCCCATCTCGCGCAATTGCCGTTCCCCGGCAACCATCATATCCCGATCCGGCGCGTTGATGGCTTCAATTGCGTTTTGTGCCAACCGCGCGTCCCGTTCCTGGGTCAATTCGTCGGAGAGTTGGGTTCGCAACATGTGCTGAATGTGGGTTACGGCGGTGTGGATAACCGGTTCCGCGCCGGACATCAGGCGTTGATCACAGGCACTCAGCAATAGTTCTCTGTCCCCGGCGCTGACCTCCCCGGCTTGAATGAGCCGTTCGACCTCATCAGCAATGGCGTTGACGGCGGCGGCATCGTTCAGCGCGATGATGCGTACTCGCAGATTGCCGGTATCCATTCCTCGAAACATGAAAATACCCTCCTTACGGAGCCTGGATCGGTCCCAACCCCGGCATAATGTACGTCTCGAACGCTTCCGCCGTCCAGGGCAAGGCGGGCTTAAAAAAGTGCTCGTAGATGGCCCAGGCATACACGCGGATTTCGTGCTGCGCGTCGGGAGCCATCCTCATCCGCAGGAAGTGGATCAGGTTGTGCGCGTCCACCTTGATGACCCAGGTGTAATACACCGCGAATCCCGGCAGGAACAGCCGCGCCAATTCGCGCGCGATTCCCGCGTCCAGCGCTTCTTGATACAGGTTGAATGCCGCCTCGTAATGGGCGCGCAGTTTGCCGGTCAGCGCGTCGGAATCCGGTCCGGTGAGCGCGCCTTCGCTGGCCTGCTTGTTGTCGCGGGACTGCAATCGCCATTCTTCCGGCACGTAAAAATCCCCTTCCTCAAAGGCCGTATAACGACCGGATGAGGCGTTGACGTGCCAGGTACGGTGGCGCACCCACTGCCACCACGTTACCAGCGGCGCGCGGACGCGAAACTTGAATTCGACCTGCTCAAAGGGCGAGGTGTGGCGGTGTTCCATCAGGTAAAACAACAGCTTTTTGTCGCGTTCCGGGCCTTTGCTCTCGCCCAGGAAGGACACGCGCGCCGCGTTGACAATCGCCAGATCGTCGCCCATGATGTCCTGAAGCTCGATCCAGCCCTGGTCCAGCACCGGAACGCGGCGACCGATCAGGCTGTTATGTGGAGTGGGTTGGTCGGTCATGAAGTTTGGGGTTCCTTTGGTGAATAAGCCCCTGCCCACCTGCGATACCGTTGGCGAATTTATCACCGTCGCGTTGGGGTAGGAGCGCTGCTTGCCGCGCCCCCGGCCAAAAAACAGGGCGCGGCAAGCAGCGCCCCTACGCGCATGGTTTGCCAATGGTGCCGCTTGCGGGGAGGGGCTAATCTGATTGCTAAAAGCTACCGGCTGAACGCTGAAAGCTGAAAACTGACGGCTGAACGCTGAAAGCTAAACGCTGACGGCTCTACACGAAATACTGCAACGCCAGCCGCACGCGCTCCTCGACGTCCTGCGGGGCATCGCGGGGGATGGCTTGCAGCGCGGTCTGGGCCTCAACCACGCTGTACCCCAGCGCCGTGAGCGTCGCCAGCACGTCGGTATCCAGGTCGCTGATCGCGGCCAATCCAAGTGATGGCTCAATGGCGAGCTTGTCCTTGAGTTCAAAGACCAGTTTTTGCGCCATTTTTTTGCCGATACCGGGCACGCGCGTCAGGATGTCCGGTTCTTCGCGGGCGACGGCGTTTTTGATGTGATCAATCGTCAGGGTGCTGATCATCGCCAGCGCGAGTCGCGGCCCGATCCCGCTGATCTTCAGCAGCAGTTCAAATAGCGCGCGTTCGTCGGTATCCGCAAAGCCGTACAGCGTCAAATCGTCTTCGCGCACGGCCAGATGGGTAAACAACGTGACCACCTGCCCCTGCCCATCCAGCAGATCGCGCACAGTGGTCGGGACGTACACGCGCAGGCCCACGCCGCCCACCATGATCACCACGTAGGCATCATGGATCGCCGCGATTTTTCCGGTCAGGGTGTCAATCATGTAGCTGGCTCCCGTTAACTTCCGGCCATACGCTCAAACCGGCTGCTGTTCAGATCGGTGATCGCTATGCCTAACCCGTCGGCGGCGTCGTCCGGTTTGGGAATCGCGTCCAGGTTCAGCAGTTGGCGGATCATTTCCTGGACCTGTCCCTTATCGGCGTTGCCGTATCCCGCGATGGCCTGCTTGATTTCGGCGGGCTTGTATTCGCGGATCGTCAGGCCAGCCTGGGCCAGCGCCAGCAGGATCACACCGCGCCCCTGGGCAACCGTGATCGCGGTGGTGACGTTGCGCCCGAAATACAGCGTTTCGATGGCGGCAGCGTCGGGTTTATGCTGCGCGATCAGGGCCGCCATTTCGGTGAAAAGCTGGTTCAGGCGGTCGGGCATCGGAGTACGGGCAGGCGTGGTAATCACCCCGTAGGCGACGGCTTCCAACGCCCCGTCGGGATGTTCGCGCACCACGCCCCACCCGGTCGTGGCCGTGCCGGGATCAATGCCGAGAACAAGCATCAGCCGCGTCAGGCTGCTTCGAGCGCGGCGGCTACTTCGTCGGTCAGTTCCAGGTTGGAAGCGACGCTCTGCACGTCGTCCAGTTCTTCCAGCTTTTCGATCAGGCCCATGATCTGAAGGGCGGCGTTGGTTTCGACCTGTACCTCAATTTTGGGCATCCAGATCAATTCACGTTCCTCGATCTGGTGTCCGGTATCCCGGATCGACTTGGCGACGACGGCCAGGTCTTCGCGCGGGGTATAAACGGCGAAAATATCATCTTCCTGCTGCACGTCGTCCGCGCCCGCGTCGGCGGCCATCAGGAAGAATTCGTCGAAATCGGCCCCTGCCGCCGCCACCGCGATATAACCCTTTTGCTCGAACTGCCAGGTCACGGCCCCGCTGCTGGCAAGATTGCCGTTGTTGCGGTTGAGCACGTACTTGATATCGGCCAGCGTGCGGTTTTTGTTGTCCGTGACGACTTCGATCACCAGCGCGACCCCGTGCGGACCGTAGCCTTCGTAGACGATCTCTTCCATCTGGACGGCATCATCGCCCACACCCGCGCCGCGATTGATGGCGCGCTCGATGTTGTCTTTGGGCATATTGGCGGCCCTGGCCTTGTCGATTGCCAACCGCAGCCCGGAATTGGAGTCTGGGTCTGCGCCGCCTTCGCGCGCGGCCATGACGATCTCGCGGGCGATCTTGGTAAAAACCTTACCGCGCTTGGCGTCTTCCGCGCCCTTTTTCCGTTTAATAGTTGACCATTTACTATGACCAGACATAACCTCACCGTCTCCCCAAAACTTTGATTATCTTGTGCCCCGTTGTACGAAGTGCGGGCGCTAGTAGTCGCGAGTAGTACCGTGTGGATATTATACCTGACGGGCCGGAGGGCAAGCAAGGGGTAGGCGAAAAAGCAAAAAGAGCCGCCTGTACCACAGGGACACGGAGAGCACAGAGAAATTCCCCCTCTTTTCGCTTACTATTTTTCTTTC
>JAFGTJ010000131.1 GCA_016934195.1 Anaerolineae bacterium
CAGCACCCGGCTCCTGCAATATAGACAGGTTACGGTGATATGCTTGCATACGTGATTAGACGCCTCCTGGCGATGATCCCGATGCTGATCGCGATCTCATTCATCTCGTTTGTCATCATCCAGCTTCCCCCCGGTGATTACCTCAACACGTTACAGGCGGTAGCTGGTTCAAGTGGCGGCGGGATGACCCAGGAGCAGGCCGAACTGCTGCGCGAGCGGTATGGGTTAAACGAATCGTTTTTAACCCAGTATTGGAAATGGGTGTCGGGTTTCCCTAAAGGCGATTTTGGCTATTCGTATGAGTGGGGCAGCGATGTCTGGCCGTTGATCGATGACCGGATCGGCTACACGCTGCTGTTAGGATCGTGTTCGCTGCTGGTGATGTTTGTGCTGTCCATCCCCATTGGCATTTACTCAGCCACGCACCAGTATTCAGTCGGGGATACCATGCTATCGGCGCTGGCATTTTTGGGGCTGTCGGTGCCGGGGTTTTTGCTGGCCCTGATCTGGCTTTACGTGGGCGGTATTTTGCTCAACCTGGATGTGTTAGGTGAGATATCCAGAGAGTACGTGAACCAGCCCTGGACGTGGGACAAAACCTGGGATTACTTCCTGCACCTATGGCCCCCGGCGATCATCCTGGGGTTGGCAAGCACGGCCCAGTTGATGCGCATTATGCGCAATGGTATGTTGGACGCGATGAACCAGCAATATATCACGACCGCGCGGGCTAAAGGACTCACCGAACGCAAGGTAATCAACAAATACGCCGTCCGGTCGGCCATTAACCCGGTCGTGAGTGTCCTGGCAATGGAAGTGCCCAAAATCATCTCATCCTCCATTTTGATCGGAGTAGTGATGTCAGTTCCTACCACCGGGCCGCTGTTTTTGCACGCCTTGCTGAGCCAGGATATGTATGTGGCTGGCACCTTTTTGATGCTGATGTCGGCCATGCTGTTGGCTTCTAATCTCATTGCAGACCTGGTTCTTGGTTGGCTAGACCCCCGGATTGTGTACACATGAGCGAAGCAACCCTCCCCCAGTCAGACTCTATCGAACAACAGTCCGCCGCGCTGCGCGAGTTATACCGCGAAATGGTCGAAGAACATGATGTGCGCGAGCTTGAGGCGACCATCAGCGCGTTGACCGACACTGAGTCTAAATTCGCCGCGTCCCAATGGACCATGATCTGGCGGCGGTTTCGCCGGAACCGGGCTGCGATTATCGGCGGCATCATTGTGCTGCTATATTATCTCGTCGCGCTGGTAAGCGGCTTCGTCGCGCCCTATGCTTTGAATACGCGCTTTATTGACCAGGCGTATCTCCCGCCGCAGCGCGTACACTTCATTGATGATGGATCCATCAAGCCGTTTGTATACGGAATCGAGTCGGGACGCGATCCGGCCACGCTTAAAAAAGTGCATCAGACAACGGATGAAAAATTTTATCTGAAGTTTTTTGCCAGCGGCGACAGTTATAAGCTTTTGGGCCTGTTTGAAACGGACATTCACCTGTTTCAGGCACCGGGTGGCCTGGTGAGCATCCTGGGCACAGACCGGCAGGGCCGCGATATGTTTTCGCGGATTGTATTGGGCAGCCAGATTTCGCTGTTTATCGGGCTGTTTGGCGTGCTCATGAGCCTGTCGTTTGGCACGGTGCTCGGCATCGCGTCCGGTTACTATGGCGGCATCATAGACGAGATCATCCAGCGCCTGATCGAGCTGGTGCGCGCCTTCCCGTCAATCCCGCTGTGGATGGCGCTGTCGGCGGCGCTCCCGGCGGGGTGGTCGCAAACCAAAACGTATTTCGCCGTGACCTTGATCCTGTCGCTGATCGGTTGGACATGGCTGGCACGCCAATTGCGCGGCCAGGTGCTCACGCTGCGGCAAAGCGATTACGTGATGGCAGCCCGGCTCGCCGGAGCCAGTGATTCGCGCATCATCTTCAAACACCTGATCCCGGCCACGTTAGGCCAGATTATCGTGGTGGCGACGCTTTCACTGCCCGCCATGATCCTGGCGGAGACGTCGCTAAGCTTTCTCGGTCTGGGGCTGCGTCCGCCGATCACCAGTTGGGGCGTGCTGCTGCAAGAAGCGCAAAATTTACAGTCGCTGGCAGAATACCCCTGGGTATTCACTCCCGCCATTTTCATCGTGATCGTCATCCTGGCCTTCAGCTTTTTGGGCGATGGCCTGCGCGATGCGGCTGATCCATACACGATCTAGGGGCGCTCATGAATCCAGAAAACGTACTAGAATTGAACAACCTCGCGGTCCATTTCCGCACCCTGGACGGCATCGTGCGCGGCATTGATGGCGTCACGCTGGAAGTGCGCAATGGCGAAACGCTGGGCGTGGTGGGCGAATCGGGTTGTGGCAAGAGTGTTACGGCACACAGCGTCATGCGCCTGCTGCCCAAACGGGTTTCCAGCATCGCGGAGGGTGAAATCTGGTTTCGCCGCCGCAATGGTGATACGCATGACCTGGCCCGGATTGACCCGGAAGGCGAGTTAATCCGCGATGTCCGGGGCAACGAGATCGCCATGATCTTCCAGGAGCCGATGACGTCGCTTTCGCCCATGCATACCATTGGCGATCAGATCACCGAAGCGATCATTCTCCACCAGAACGTGAGCAAAGAAGAAGCCGAAGAACGCGCGATTGAGATGCTGACGGCGGTGCGTATTGGCAACGCGCGCGAGTTCATCAGTTCCTTTCCGCACCAGTATTCCGGTGGGATGCGCCAGCGCGCCATGATCGCCATGGCGCTGTCGTGCAATCCCCAGGTGTTGATCGCGGACGAACCCACAACCGCTCTGGATGTGACCATTCAGGCCCAGATATTGGACCTGATGCGTAAGCTGCAAGACGAATTTGAGTCGGCCATTATCATGATCACCCATAACCTGGGTGTGATCAACGAGATGTCCGACCGGATCGCCGTGATGTACCTGGGGAAAGTGGTCGAAGTAGCCGAGCGGCGGACGCTGTTTAAGCGCCCGGCCCATCCCTATACAGTGGGGCTGATGCAGTCGGTGCCTGAAATGGGCAATACCGAACAGCAGCGGCTGCACCCGATTCCCGGCATCATCCCGGACCCGTTCAGTATTCCGCAGGGATGCGCGTTTCATCCCCGCTGCCCGGTCAAAGACAAGCCTGCCGCGTGTATCGATCCCGCAGGCGTTCCGCTGGTCGAAGTGGAACCAGGCCATCAGGTCCGCTGCACACTCTATACAGATTGAAATAGAC
>JAFGTJ010000548.1 GCA_016934195.1 Anaerolineae bacterium
GCAACCTGCGGTTGCGTTGGGGCCGGGGGGTGAGGCCGTTTGTTACGCACGCGCCACAAATCAGCAATAGGTTGTTCGTAGACCCGATGTAACAGCGCAACCTGCCCCGCCTCTGGACGTATACACCAGTAGTCTTGGGGGTTGGTTGCTGGAGGGCTTAGATAATGGGGATGAAACTATGTTTGGCACGCGCTGGCACAAAATCCAGCGGGATATTGCCGCCCGCAAAGCCCGTACCGCCATGGTCACGATCAGCATTTTTATCGGGGTGCTGGGCGTCGTGACCCTCACTGCCGTCGGCGATTTGCTCGTCGGACGGATGGAAGAAGACTTACAGCCGGACCAGATGCAAATGCTGACGGTCGGCGTCAGTCCCAAAGACGGCATCGATCCCGCCGACGTGGACAATACCGCCGCGCTGGACACACTGGGCAGCTATGTCGGCGTGACCCACATTCAGGGTTATGCGACCGAGCGCGTATTCTGGCGCAAACCGGACGATTCCAGCTTTCTTGAAGCCTACACCCGCGCTTTTACCGATCCGCTGGACACCCTGCCGCTGGAAGCGCCCCGCCTGATCGCGGGACAATATGCCACCACCGGCCAGCGCGAAGTCGTGATCGGGCGGCTCATGGCGGACCGGTACGGGCTGGACGTGGGCGATCCGGTCGTGCTGCGCATCCTGCGCGAGTTGATCAATAACCCGCTGGTCGAGGCCGATATCCCCGAAGAGACGTGGACCGTCAGCGGGATCGTGCTGCATCCCTTCTACAGCGGCGACGTGGTGAACCGGCTGTTTTACACCACCTTCGAGGACTACACCTATATCACCGGCCAGACCGCGCTGGAAGTTGCGATGGTCCAGTTCCGGTCCTTTGACCGGGCGCTGGCCCTGCGCGGCGGCTTCGAGTCATTCGTGGAAACCAACACCCCGTTCGAGGTGATCTGGTCCGACCTGGAAGACCCGAATAACAACCAGGGTATTCAGGAAGCCAAAGACTGGACCAATACGCTGTCGGCGCTGGCCGGGATCGCCATGCTGGTATCGTCGTTCCTGGTCACGACGGTCATCATCACGATGGTGATCGAACAGCGGCGGCAGATCGGCGTGATGAAATCGCTCGGCGCGACCCGGCTGGACAACTTCGCCATGTACACCGGGATCGCGGTCATGTACGGCGTGATCGGGACGGTGCCGGGTGTGCTGCTGGGCATTCCGGCGGGCTACTATCTGACCGACATGGTGGCCGATCTGGTCAACATTTACCTGGGCGACTTCATGATCTCGTGGTCGGCGGTGGGGATTGGCCTGATCATGGGGCTGGTGATGCCGTTTTTGGCGGCGCTGCTGCCGGTCTTTTTGGGGACGCGCGTCACCATCCTGCAAGCGATCACCGACCTGGGGCTGCAATCGCGCTTTGGACGCGGCCCGGTCAGCCGGTTGCTGCGGCGGCTGCCGGTCCCGATCACGCTGCGGCAGGCGTTCGCCAACATTTACCAGCGGCGGGGCCGGTTGGCGCTGACGGGGCTTACGCTCACGCTGGCGGCGGGCGCGTTTATGGGCGTAACGGGGCTGTTTATTTCGCTCAACGACATCATAGACGAGTTGTTCGACACGTTCAACTACGATCTGAACGTGGTCCCGGTTACGCCGGGCGATTACGATTACGAGGCGGTGCGCACTCTGCTGGCGGACAACGTAGCGGGCGTTGAAGCGATCTTCCCGGCTTCGATTGTCTGGGCCGAGGTGGAAGAGAGCCTCGGCGGGCCGTATGTGCAGTCCTGGTCGATGGAACTGGTCGGGTTCGATCCTCACAACGACTCGATGCAGTTCAACCTGGAAGCGGGGCGCGGCTGGAACGACGATCCCGACCGCCGAGGGATCGTGCTGACGCGCGGCATGGCGGACCACATCGGCAAATGGGTCGGTGATACGATCACGGTGGTCTATGAGGATCGCCGGGTGGACCTGGAAATCATCGGCATTGACTCGATGCCGATGGATGATCGCGGCTTCACGCACTGGGAAACCGCCGCCGCGCTGGACGGGGAAAGAACGCCGGATCAATACTGGCTGCGCTTCGCGGACAATAACCTCAGCGCCGCCGACGTGGATCGCCGCGCCGGGGATATCCGCGAACTGCTGCTGCATAACGGCATCATTCCCCGTTTCGAGAATCAGCGCGGCTACGAGGAAGAAAACGCCCGGATGGTGTTCACGGTCGGCATGGTGTTTAACATGGCGTCGGCGGTGATGGCGGCGGTCGGCGCGATTGGCCTGCTGGCGATGCTGTTCATCAGCGTATTCGAGCGCCAGCGCGAGATCGGCATCATGCGCGCGGTCGGAGCCAACTCGCGGGCAATTGTGGCCCAATTTCTGACCGAGGGCCTGCTGGTCGGCCTGATCGCGTGGGGGCTGGGTCTGCCGCTGAGCTACGGCATCCTGCGCGCCCTGAGCGACCTGCTGCCGTTGGGCGAATTCACATTTACCTATCCGGTGATCGCGCCGGTCCTGGGACTGGCCGGGATGCTGGCGATTGCGACCCTGGCGAGCCTGTGGCCGTCGCTGTCCGCCGCGCGCCGCACGGTATCGGATATTTTGCGGTACCAGTAACCGCCCCCCTGAATCTCCTCTCCCCTGGCCTCATTATAAAAAGAGGCCAGGGGATGAACCTGACGCCGATCGATCTGTATCAACAAGCGTTGATATGAAAAATGTAACGAGAAAATTTTCACTAAGATTTGTGACAAAACTCACTAATTATGGCGACCATGTAAACTGGGCATGTATAAGACGTGGGGGTATTCTGAGAAACGAATAGGTGTTTCTCTTCTGCCTCCTAACTTAATATTTTTTTGAAATGCCGCGC
>JAFGTJ010000132.1 GCA_016934195.1 Anaerolineae bacterium
TCGGCAGGAACACGCCAGAGATCGGCTTTGGCGGCAGCTACAACCAACGCGCCTTCTGTGGGATCACCGATCATGTGATGGTCGCTGTTGCCATTACCATTGGCGGCGTATCGTTCCAACCGCGCATCACTTGCCAATAATCCCCCTAGCAACAAACGGTGTACATCGGGCTGCATGGCAGGATTGATCACATCGCCGTTTTTATGGAAGGAGCCTTCTGGATCATAGCCTTGTCCGCTAATGTCCAGTGTTACCCCGCCCACATATAACTTGACGGCAGTCATCTGGTTTTGAGTGAGCGTGCCGGTTTTGTCCGAACAAATAGCCGATGCACTGCCCAGTGTTTCAACCGCAGGCAACCGTCGGATTAGCGCGTTTCGGCGAATCATTTCGCGCATTCCGATTGCCAGATTGATCGTGACAATCGCAGGCAAGCCCTCCGGCACAGCCGCAATTGCCAGTGCGACCGCCGTAAGCAGTGATTTTTCCAGGGCATCAACAAATGCAAAATTTTCCCCGGTTGCCTCGCGTACAAAAATCACAACGCCCACCATCAGGCAGATGATCAACGCCCCAACGCTTAGTGTGCGCCCCAATTGGTCAAGCCGCCTTTGCAGCGGTGTTTCTTCCTCCTCAGTGGATTGGATCATGTCTGCGATTTTGCCAATTTCGGTATTCATGCCTGTCGAGACAATCACCGCCCGCCCGCGTCCATACGTGGTTGTTGTTCCCATATACGCCATATTTTTCCGGTCGCCGATTTGGGCATCAGCGGCGATTGGCACATCGGTGCGTTTATCCACCGGGACCGATTCACCGGTCAACGAGGCTTCATCAATCTTCAAATTGATCGCGTCCAGCAATCTCACATCTGCCGGGATATAATTGCCCGCCTCCAGGATCACGATATCACCCGGCACGACTTCATTGGCCGGTACGAGGGTTTGCCGTCCGCTGCGTATTACCAGTGCGTCTGGTGATGCCAGTCTGCGTAATGCGGCGAGCGCTTCTTCGGCTTTTCCTTCCTGGATCACGCCCAGTGCCGCGTTTAGCATGACAATTGCCGCAATTGCCACCGCCTCAACCCAATCCCCCAGAACAGCCGACAATACGGCGGCAAATATCAAAATGTAAATTACAAAGCTCTGAAATTGTGCTAATAGTCGTTGCCAAAAGGTAGGCCGGGGTTGTTCTCGAAGCGTATTTGGCCCAAATCGCTCCAATCTGGCTGCCGCCTCCGCCTCAGAAAGTCCTTTTTCGGTGTTCGTCTCAAGCACGGCGATCACCTGATCCGGCGGACTGGCATACCAGGAGATGTCTGAATGTATCATTGTGGAGTCTATCCCTTGACTTGTCAGAATTTAGCTTTTATTTATTATTTCTTTTCGCCTACCAGCATACGCCTATCAAGAGAATCGCGCCCCCCCCTAATTTTGGGGGGATTACGCGGTATAGTTGTGGAGAGAGCGCTTTTGCGTTCTGGTAGCAGAACTTTTATACTCAGAACATCCGTTTGGAGCTAAGAAAAGCATGGCACGTACCCTGTTTATTGAAGGTCCTGCCGGGGTCGGCAAAACCGAATACGCACTGAAGCATGTTCGCACGCAGCTTGACACCGGGGCGCAGTCCAACCAATTATTGGTATTGGTGCCGTACCGTGCTTTAGGTTATCCGTATTATGCTGCATTTTCTGGTGCGGAGTGGCCTTCCGGCGTTCAGATCGACGTGGTGACGTTTGGAGGATTGGTACGGCGCGCGCTGGACACTTTCTGGCCGGTTGTGACGGAAAAGGAACCAACGTTTGATCCGCAAACCGAGCCAGCTTTTTTGACGATTGAAACATCCCAATATTTTATGGCGCGATTTGTCAACGAGGCTGTCAAGCAAGGTGTATTCGATGGGGTCAGCATTACGCCCCATAACATCATGCGCCAGACGCTGGACAACCTGTCGAAAACTGCCGTCAATACCATTCCGGTGAGCGAGATCGCCGCGCGGCTGACGGCTGCCTGGGGACCGTTGCGTCACACCAGCCGTCAGACGGTGTATGTAGCGGCGCAGACTGTCGCCGAACAGTTTCGCGCACATTGTCTGCAAAACAGCCTGCTTGATTTTTCCCTGCAAATTAAGTTGTTTATGGATCATCTGTTGTCTGATTCATTGTATGCTGAGCGTTTCAGGCACCAGTACCGGCATCTGATAGTAGATAATTTGGAAGAAAACCCTCCGGTAGTGGCCGATTTTATCCGCTGGATGTGGAATGGCTTAGAGTCGGCGCTGCTGCTGTATGATTGGGATGGTGGCTATCGTACTTTTTTGGGCGCGGCCCCTGACGAAATGCACAAGCTAGTCGATCTGTGTCAAGAAACTCAGGTATGGGATACACCTGTTCATACCCCGCCGGTCATGGTCGCATTGACCGGAGAACTAGGCGCTCAAATCAACCGGCGATACCCGTCCCCTGGCAGCACCAGAGATGATACCGGGAACGGCGATCAGGCCAACCCCCGTGCCGGTTTCACTTACACATCCCATAAATTTTATCCTCAGATGATTGACTGGGTAGTTGAGACGATTGTCGCGTTGGTGGAAAGTGGCACATCCCCGAATGAGATCGTAGTGTTGGCTCCCTTTCTGGGCGATTCGCTGCGGTTTGCTCTGACGACGCGCCTCACAACACATGGGATCAAAACTGTCTCGCACCGCCCCTCTCGCGCTATCCGTGATGAGCCTGCCGCCCGCGCAATGCTCACATTTTTAGCGTTGGTACAGGGGGATAAACCACCTGTCGCGGACGTGACCGATGCGCTTCAGCAGGCTGTTGACGAGCTTGATCCGGTCCGCGCCTGGCTACTTACCCGGATCGTATACCGTCCGTCTCATGATGGCCTGGGTACTTTTGAAGATATTCACCCTGCTACACAAGAGCGCATCACGTTTCGCGCCGGAAATAAATATGATGTACTGCGTCGGTGGCTGCACGAACACGGTGCAGCGGAACCGTGTCCGCCCGATCATTTTTTTAGCCGTCTTTTTGGCGAAGTTTTATCACAGCCGGGTTATGGATTTCACACCAATTACGATGCGGGTCGTGTGATTGCAGAACTGGTCGAATCAGCGCGCAAGTTCCGGCAGGTGCTGTATCCTAAAGGGGCCGATAATTGGAATGATGTGGCCCGCGAGTATCTCACGCTGCTTCAGGAGGGATTATTGGCGGCGCTGCATGTTCCCAGTTGGCACGCTGAGGAGCAAGACGCGGTATTTATTGCCCCCGCGCATACGTTTTTGATGCGCAACCGGTGGGTAGATATCCAGTTCTGGTTGGATGTTGGCAGCAATCAGTGGTGGGAGCGTTTGGAACAACCGTTGACTCATCCCTACGTGTTGGCGCGCAGCTACCCTAAAGATCAAGTCTGGACCGACAAAATGGAATTTGAGTCCCGCCAGGAGGCGCTGCGCCGCTTAATGGTGGGTCTGGTTCGTCGCTGCCGCCA
>JAFGTJ010000133.1 GCA_016934195.1 Anaerolineae bacterium
CAGCACCCGGCCAACATGTGCTAAGGCCGGATTACTGGCCGCCGTCCGAGAAGTAGAAGTGAGCGGGATCAAGCGTGCCGGGGGTCATGATGATCCAGTCGGCAGTGTGACTATCCGCCACATTCATGAAGTTGTTTTTCACTACCACCGGGTTCGGAACCAGGCCGATGGTGCCCAGGGTCCACAGGTTTTCGGTGGACATCCGCACAATTTCCTTGCCGATTTCAACCTGACGAGCCGGGTCTGTGGTGACTTTGTATTCGTCATACAGGGCCATCACTGCCTTGAACTCGTCGGTGGGTTCCAACCCGTCCACGCCGTTGGATTTGTACCAGATACCATAGGCCGGGGCCATCCACGAACGCTCATCGAACGGGAACTGGTAGATCGGATCCACCATCGGAACCAGACCGCGATCCGTCGTCCAGGTCGCAACCATGACTTCGTTAGCACCGGCGCGCGGCCAGTACACGTCACGGGTCATTGTTTCGATCTCGGTCTTTACGCCGATGGTATTCCACCACTCAGCGATCAATTCGAGCGTATCCTGCATACCGGTTGCCGTGATCGAGGTTTCGACCACGATCAGCAGTTCGGAGCCATCCGCGAAGGTATAGAAGCCATCAGCGCCCTTCACCAACCCGATTTCGTCCAGCAGTTGAACCGCCAGGTCGGGATCATATTCCGTGTAAATGGCTTCGAGTTCGGGGATGTAGTAGGGCGAATCGGGCACTACCGAGATCGTGCGCGGCACACCCTGGCCGAGGAACGCCACTTCGTTGATGACGTTACGGTCAATCGCGTGCGACATGGCAATACGGAAGTTGAGATTCTGGAACAGTTCACGATACTTGTCGTCCGGGTAGCTCTGGTTGAACCAGAGGGACGCCGAGGAAGCCTGCGCTTGCGGCCACATCAGCATGTGGTAATCGCCAGATTCCTGATTCTCGATATAGACCGGGAACTGGGCCAGGTCAATCGCGCGCGCCTGCATACTCAGATCGCCCGCGATCCCCATCAGGTTCACGCCCTCGGTGCCTTCGACCAGGTAGTAGTACTGCTGGTCAATGTACGGAAGCTGGTTGCCCTCGGCATCGACCGCAAAGTAGTACGGGTTGCGCTCGGCGACCATCAGGGTTGCGCCCGGATCGTATTCCGTGATCTTCCAGGCGAACATCACCGGGCGATCTACGTTGTAGTCGAACGCCGCTTCTTCAAAGGCTTCGTAGCTGCCACTGGCGCTGTAGGCCGGGTGGAACTGTTCCAGGTAGTGCTTGGGGGCAAAGAAGCCGAAGCGCTCGAAGCCCAGCGGCCACTGGTTGCCATGGAAGGCCAGACCCACTGTTTCGGCCAGGCCGTTCGGCGCGGAGAATTTCAACGTGATGGTGGAATCATCCACCTTGACCAGTTCTGTCAGGCTCTGCCACTCAGTATGAATGGAGGCGGTGATATTCGTGTCGGTTTCGATAGCTTCCCACCAGAAGATGATATCATCAACCGTAAAGGGCACGCCGTCCGACCACTTGAGACCCTTGCGGAAGTGCAGGGTTAGCTCGGTGCCGTCTTCGTTGAATTCCCAGGCTTCAGCCAGACCGGGCTGGACCGGATCATTGGGGTCACGCGGCCAGCGCAGCACCGGGTCGTAGTTCAAACGACCATAGCAGTGGAAGTCGTTGATACCGCGCCATGCACGGTTCCAGATACCACCATAGACACCGATGGTTTCGCCTTCAGCCAGCTCGACCACGCGCGGGTTTTCGGGCAGACGCTCGCAGACCGAGGGCAGTTCACCGGCGGCTACTTTTTCGGCCAGCATCGGTGCTTCTTTATATGGACAGTCATCCTGCGCTACTACCGGAGCCGAGCTATTCAGCATAGGCAGGGCCATTGCGGCAACCAGGATGAGAGTGACAACGGTGAGAAGAACACGCTTATTAGACATCTTAGCTCCTTCTATTTAGGCTAAAAATCTTTTCTTAGTGTGAAAAACCGGTTGTATTGTTTTGCTGCCGCTACCACCTCCTTCTTGTCATGCCTGGATCTAATCATGCGCTGGCACGAATAATAAGCTCTGGTTCGATCACCACATCGTCGCAGCCGTCCGAACAGCCGTCGATGTGGGCTAACAATAAGTGCATAGCCTGGGAACCCAGGTCATACATGGGGATACGACAGGTTGTGAGTGGGGGCGTGACCAGGGCCGCCAGTGGAATATCATCAAACCCGGTGATAGCAACGTCACCGGGCACGCGGTGGTCTCTATCGGCACAGGCTTGTAATGCGCCAATTGCCACCAGATCGTTATAACACACCAGGGCGGTTATCTCTGGATAGGCGTCCAGCAGATCGCACGCGGCTTCACGGCCCGACTCGACAATGGGTAAACAAGTCTGTTCTAATTCGGGGCGGGGGGGGATTCCGGCTGCTGCCAGTGCCGCCCGGTAGCCCATCATGCGCAGTTGGCCGCTAAAGGAGCGCAGCGGTCCGGCCAGCAGGCCAATGATGCGATGCCCCTGGTCCAGCATGTATTGAGTTATCATACGTGCGCCTTGAGCATCATCCATCAATACGGATCCAAAAGTATTTGTATTCAACCGGCGGTTGACCAGTACAACGGCGGAGTGCGCTTCTAACGCTGTTTCTAATTCTGCATCATTCAACCGGGAGCTGCACAAAATCACGCCGTCAACACGTTTCTCTTCAAGGGACCGCAGCACATCGATCTCGCGCTGCGCGTCTTCTTCGGTATTGCACAAAAAGACACTATAGCCTTCAGCGTAAGCGGCATGTTCGACGCCGCGCGCCACTTCAGAAAAAAAAGGATTAGAGTTATCAATCACGACCAGCCCGATTGTGCCGGTCCGGTCTGTAACCAGGCTGCGCGCTATCACGCTGGGGCGATAACCGAGGCGCTCCACAATATCCTGGATGCGCTGGCGCGTCGCTTCACTGATGCCATCCTTGTTATTGACCGTGCGCGATACCGTCATGAGGGATACCCCTGCTTCGCGCGCGACATCAGCCATTGTGACCCGTTTAACCATCACCCGCTCCGCGCAAGTTAGCGCTAACGCTAGCGTTAACTCTACGATAGCACGGTTAGTCAAAACTTGTCAAGCAAGATCATTCGTGCCTATAATGAGATAGTGAGTTAGCGCTAACCCACTACTGATTACAGTGTAATATTCTTTAGAAGCCTTGTCAATGTGGACAGAAATCAAGATAGACAGAAAATGGACCAACAGCGCCAACGCATTACGTTAGTGGACGTCGCGCGGGAAGCCGGGGTTTCGGCGATGACCGTTTCGCGCGTGATTAACAATACCGGGCGAGTCAGCCAGGCCACGCGCCAACGAGTCCGTGATACTATCGTCCGGCTCGGCTATCGTCCCAACCGCCCTGCCCGGATGTTAGTGACGAACCAGACCTACCTGATCGGCGTGATCGTGCCCGATATCACGAATCCCTATTTCTCCAAAATCGTTCAGGGGATCGAGAATATTGCCTGGGAATCAGGATACAGTGTCCTGCTTGCCAACACGAACGAAAATCCGGCCCGTGAAGAAGCTATCCTGAGTCAGATAGATGAATCTGCCGTCGATGGCCTGATTGTGTGCAGTTCGCGCATGTCGGATGATATTTTGCTGCCTTTGCTGGAATCGCACCGCGCCGCTGTGGTCATCAACCGAAAAATCCCGCACCATCTGGCAAACTGCGTGCGTTCCCGGCATGGATTGGGCTACCGGGCGAACCAGTCTGCGCGTTTTTTGGCACAGGCCGGGCACGAACGAATCGGGTACATCCATCTCAAACGCAGCGCGGCGATGGACAGCATTGACGCATTTATCGCGCGGTTGGCCGCCGACCATATCCCAATCAAGCCGGAGTGGTGCGCGTCGTGCCTGCCTATCTGGGAAGCCGGATACCAGACCGGGCAGCAGTTATTGACGGCTCACCCGGAATTAACCGCTATTATTGGCGGGAATGACCTGGTAGCGCTCGGCGTGATGCGCGCGGCGCTCGACATGGGCAGGCGTATACCAGACGATCTGGCTGTCATCGGCGGTGACGATATCCTGCTTGCCAGCCAGATCACACCGTCGCTGACGACGTTCCATGTTCCCACCTACGAGGTGGGAAGCATGGCGGCCCGGTTACTCTTTCAGAAAATGCAGGGAGATACGAGTTACCAGGAGTATCTGTACGACGAAACGCTGATTCAACGTGACAGCGCGCCATAGTACATCGTTCAGGGCTGGTTAGCGTGCCAGGAAGGACATAATCGGACCGGCCACATATTCGATCTCTTCGCGCGTCAGGTGCGGGTGCATGGGGAGAGACAAAACCTGCTGCGTGCAGCGTTCCGCGACCGGGAAATCTCCCGCACGATATCCCAGACTTTTATACACCGGCTGGAGGTGTACCGGTAGCGGGTAATGAATCCCCGTCCCGATGCCATGTTCGCTCAAATATGCCCTGAGTGCGTCCCGTTCCGCCACCCGGATCACGTAGAGATGCCACACCGCCGTACTGTCGCTATCATCATCCACCAATGGGAGCTTGACACTGCTTCCGGCCAGTAATGCGTTGTACAACCGGGCGTGCTGGCGGCGGGCAGTATTCCATGTGTCCAACTGCGTCAACCGGACCCGCAGCATCGCGGCCTGGATTGTATCCATCCGGCAGTTATAGGGGGCGAGGTCGTGCCGGTTCTTTTCAAACTGCCCACAATTACGCAGCGCGCGAATCCGTCCAGCGATACCCGCATCACTGGTGACGACGATCCCACTATCGCCGGACGCGCCCAGATTTTTCGCCGGGTAGAAACTAAAACCCGCCGCGTGACCGAGCGATCCGGTCCGTTTGCCGTGATAAACGGCTCCGTGCGCCTGGGCTGCATCCTCCACCACGATCAGATTGTGCGCCTGGGCCAGCGCCATGATCGGTTCCATATCCGCCGGACGCCCGTATAAGTGAACGGGCATGATGGCTTTGGTGCGCGGGGTGATCGCCACCGCGATTTGGGTCACATCCAGGTTGTAGGTATCTGGGGCAATATCCACCAGAACCGGGCGTGCTCCGGCGAACGTGACGGCGGCAGCCGTCGCCACAAAGGTATGCGCCGGGATGATCACCTCATCCCCCGGCCCGATACCGTGTGCGATCAAGGTTAATTGGAGCGCGGATAGGCCACTGTTGACGCCTACGGCATAGGACGTTCCACAAAATGCGGCGAATTCCTCTTCAAACTGAGTTACGTCTTCCCCAAGAATGAAGTTGCCCTTGTCCAGCACGGCAGCAACGGCCTGATCGAGCTTGTCCCGTATCGGGGCATCCTGGGCGCGCAGGTCCACAAAATTCACGTTCATCGGGAAAATTTTCTCGCTGGTTACGGCATTAACCATCAGATCACAGCTTGATTATACAGGTGGTCAGGTTTGAGTTGGGGGATGTGTGGTGATGGCGTGAAATTGGGAAAGGTGCGGGGCAAATGGGCAGGTTAACGGGCTTTGTAACCGATGGTCGGCTCGAACTCGATGGTTGTTTCCTGGCGGACAGGCTGATCCGGTGACAGGACAACCGATGGAGCATAGTATTTCGACCGGCTGGCAAGCAGCTTACCGATTATTAAGGAAGATGGGATTGAGGCTACCAACCATACGCACAATCCGATAAAAATTCTGAACATTGCCCTTGCCCTTTGTCCATCTTTCGACAATTATACCATTTATATATATTATTTGTCAATCAAAAGACAAGGATTGTTAAGGAAACGTTATTCTCTCAGGCATTCCGCTACCGGCAAAGTCGTTTCGCCATAATTCACAAATTGCCCGGCGGCGTCCTGTTCGTACAGGCCAAAACGCACCAGGGGTTTACCGGGCAGGCGTGGCAAGATGAAATCATCCCGCACGATTTCACCCGGCGACCAGCGCGCAAAGGGATACAGGCCATAGACCGGGTGACGCGAGTCGGCATTGGGCGGATTGGGAGCAGGTTGATCGCCGGTCAGGTGGACGAAGATGCTCGGATCGCTGTCAGGCCGGTTATCCGCGCCCCAGATGACGTGTAGAAAAATGGAGTCCGCGTCACATGTCAGCCATGCCTCCCGGCGCGTAATGCCGTATACGACCGGTTCCCCGATGGAGTCATCGCTCGCAGTTAGCCAGGGCACATTGCCCAATTGGACGAAATGCGGCGCGGCAGATGTCAGGTACAACCGGCCCAGGTGGTCGGTCCACCAACCGGACGGCGCGCCATACGCGCTATTCCAGGGTGGCGCATAGGTGTAGAACGTTTCTGGCTCGGTGTAGAGTTGGTAGCCGTCCGCCAGTAACTGCCGGTAATCGCCCTTATGGTCCACCATCACGATATCGTCGTTTTCGCCCGTGACCAACTGCGAATATACCGCCGCTGCATAACGGGGTCCCCAGGGCAGCATCAACGCCGGTTGGCTGTCGCGGGGCAGAAAAGTGTTGATACGCTCGATGGTTTGTACGCCGCTCGGTTCCGTGACCAGTTCGTCCACGTAATTGTAATGCCATGCGGCCAGTATCCCGGCCCAAACCAGCATCCCGGCCAGGAGCACCGCCGCGCGTGGCGACTGCCACCTGCACCGCAGTCCATCGACGGTGAGCGCGACCCCCAATACCAGCGCCAACACGGTCGGCATCAGGATCGCTTCGGGCAGCACGGCGGTATGGTAAAAAATAGCGAACAACGTCGGACCAGCCGCGCACAAAGCGACAATCCGGGCGGCGCGGCGTTGGTGCGCGGCTCCTGGTTTTACCACTGCCCACCCCAGGGCCGCGATACCAACCAGCAGACCGGGCAGCGTGATTTCGTGGACCAGGATCGTCCAGACGGACGTGATGTTGTCCCATAAACCGGGCAGATTGGCGGGCAGTTTCACCAGCCGATCCGCTTCCCTGCCGGTGAATTCGGTCCAGAAACCGCTGAGGGTTCCCGGTTCGCCGTATACCCAGTTCCCGCCGCCCCATTCGCGCAGCGGGAGATAGATATAGGGCAGAAAACCCACCAGCGCCAACCCGCCCGCCGTTACCCCGATGCGCAGCCAATGAACACGCTCTACGCGCCATTCCACGCGCAAATACGGCCATACCGCCACGATCAGGCCGGGAGCCACAAATGCCACCGCCCGGTGGTGGGACACACCGATTCCGCCTGCGAATGCCAGCCAGTATAACCGCCGCCGTCCAGACAGCGATCCGGGCCATAAAGCGATTAGCAGCAAAATGGCCGTTACCGCCAGACTCATGCTGTACACTTCCGCCAGAACGTGGTGAATCCAGATCGAGCGCGCTGTACCCAATAACAGCACGCTCAGGACCGCGAGGACCGTATTTCCGGTCAACTGCCAGAGCAGCAGGCCAAATGTGCCCAGGGTAACGAGTCCCCATGCCAGCGCGTACAGGCTGGCAGCGGCGGCAGGCTCGATCCCGATCAGGCGCAGCGGGGCGGTAAATATGTTGCCGAGGATGGCAAACAACGGATAGCCGGTGTGATGAATGGTTCCCCACACATTCAGAGCAACCTGGATTTCGGCTACGTCTTTGATATATTCGTTTTTGAGGATGCTCTCAGGAGTCGTTTCCTCGAAGCTGCCGCTGATGTGCGTTTGCAGCGTGACGGCATAGAGCAGCAGCAGCGCCCCCAACGCCGTTACCAGGACAATGGCCCGTGTTACCGGGGTGTTCACGCGGCGGAACCGATCAGTACCTGACATAACCTTTTCCCCAACAACAAACGCGGCCTTTGGTGGTTTGTTTACACCACCAAAGGCCGCGTTCAGTCTAGTCTATTGGTTCATCGTGCCAAGACTGGCATACTAACGCGGCTCAACTAACAGCCGCACGGCTGTGCGTTCTTGCCCTTCGATCATGACTTCGGTGAAATAGGGAATAGTGATAACATCGATCTGATCGTCGGTCAGATATCCCCGTGCGATAGCTACAGCTTTTACGGCCTGGTTGACCGCCCCCGCCCCGATAGCTTGTACTTCGGCCCGGTTATGTTCCCGCACGACGCCCGCAATAGCCCCCGCTACCGCGGTCGACCGGGAACGCGCCGATACCTTAATAATATCTACCGTTGTGGACGTGTCAGGAGCCAATTGAGGTGGATGTGTCGGTTGCATCAGATAGCCCCCAGATGGACTTAATACTACTCAAAATGATATGTGAAAGGGGTATGCCCAAAAGAGATCCGCCCTCTCATTGTATCTTAGTTTTCCTATTCAAGCTACCTAATCATGGAATCTGAAACGGCCAATCGTTTCGACCACTGTGGAGAGCATTTCCTCCGTCAGTTCCGAGTAGATGGGCAGCGCAAGGGTTTCGTGCGCGGCGGCTTCGCTGGCCGGGAAGTCGCCGGGCCGGTGTCCCAGGTCGGCAAAGCATTCCTGAAGGTGCATCGGCTGCGGGTAATAAATCTCAGTGCCGATCTGGTGTTCCTTGAGATGCTGTATCAAGGCATCGCGCCGGGCGCAGCGGATCACGAACTGGTTGTAGATGTGGCGGCGATCCGGCAATTCGACCGGCAGCACGATTCCCGGCGCGCCGCTGGTAAACGCTTCCGCATTAATGGCAAGACCTGCACCGGCAAACAGGCGGCGGTAGTCCGCAGCATTGCGCTGACGTTCGGTGGTCCAGTCCTCAAGATAGTTCAGTTTCACGCGCAGCACCGCCGCCTGGATCGCGTCCAACCGGAAGTTGCCGCCGACCACGATATTGTAATACTTGGGTCGGTAGCCGTGATTGCGAAACAGCCGCAGGCGATCCGCCAGGGCTGCATCATTGGTTACGACCATGCCCGCGTCACCAAAGCCGCCCAGGTTCTTTGAGGGGAAGAAACTGAAACAACCCATGAGTCCAATTGTCCCGGCGCGTTGTCCGTGATAGTCCGCGCCGATGGCCTGCGCTGCATCTTCAATCACAACTAAGTTGTGACGCTGCGCGATCTCCATGATTGGCCCCATATCGGCCATTTGTCCGTACAGATGCACCGGGATGATCGCGCGCGTGCGGGACGTGATCGCCGCTTCGATCTGGCCCGGATCGATGTTAAACGTCACCGGGTTTATATCGACGAAAACCGGTTTGGCGCGCAGCCGGACGATGCAGCCCGCCGTTGCAAAAAACGTGTATGGCGTGGTGATCACTTCGTCGCCCGGTTGGATATCGAGTGCCATCAACGCTACCAACAGCGCATCCGTGCCAGACGATACGCCGACACCGTGCGAGCATTGCACATAGGCCGCGATCTCGTCTTCCAGCGCTGTGACCTCCGGCCCCAGAATGAAATACTGGGACTCCATCACGCGATCTACGGCGGCGCGCACTTCGTCACGGATCATCGCGTATTGGGCTTTTAAATCAAGTAAAGGAACAGGTTGACTCATGGGGGTATATCCTATGATGAAGTATCCGGCGATAACGGTTGATCTTCGGGCCAATCCAGGCAGCGCAGCACATCTGGTTCCACTTCGCGGTAGCGCCAGCCGCTTTCCGGGCAGACCAGGAGGCCGTCAGCGTCCGGTGCGGGCAGCCGGTGCCCGTGACGGCTCATCCAGCCTTTGCGCACAGCGGGCACACCGAGCATTAGCGCGTAATCGGGCACGTCGCCGCGCACCACCGCCCCGGCTCCGATAAAGGCATAGCGGCCCACTGTCGCGCCGCATACGAGGGTCGCGTTTGCGCCGATGGTCGCGCCGCGCCGCACCAGGGTACGCTCATACAGGTGGTGACGGACGATCTGGGAGCGGGGATTCACCACATTGGTAAAGACGCACGATGGGCCGCAGAATACATCGTCTTCCAGTTCAGCCCCGGTATACAGTGACACGTTATTCTGAATTTTGACGTTATTTCCAACAATCACACCGCTGGCGACGAATACATTTTGTCCCAATACGCAGTTTGTCCCGATCTGCGCGTTGGGCATGACGTGACAGAAATGCCAGATTTTAGTGCCTGCGCCGATCTCGCACGGCATGTCGATATACGCGCTGGGGTGGGCGTAATAATCTTGCGCGCTCATGAACGCCCCCCGGTTTTGTACATCTCGTGGACCATATCATCATATGGCGAAATCGGCGCTTGCCGCACATTGTAGGTTAGTTCGATGGATGGGCGCGCATCCTCGATCCCGAAGCCGCGCCCGGCCAATATTTCTTCATAGACGCGGGTGTGCAGATCGGTGAATCCGCCGGTAAACTCGATTTCCTCCCCGTCAACCGTGATCGAGCGGTACGTGGTGCGAACGCCCGGGTCCGGCTCAAACGGCAAGTCTCTATGATCAATCGACAGGAACCACTGCACGCGCGCGCGTTCCAGTTCCAGGAAACCGACCGACCGCTTTTTGTCGACGTGATAGACGCGGTATTCAACCGGGGACCCGAACAGCCACAGCAGCAGGTCAAAGAAATGCACGCCGATATTGGTTGTGACGCCGCCGGATTTTTCCTCGTCCCCCTTCCAGGAATACAGATACCACAGGCCGCGCGCCGTGATGTATGTCAGGCGCACCTCATGCTGCTGGCCGCTGTTGGCCGCGAGCAGCCGCTCGCGCAGTTCGATCAGCCGGGGATGCACGCGCAGTTGCAATACGGTGTTAATGCGTCCCCCCGTTTCGGCTTCGATTTCCTGAAGCGCTTCCAGGTTCCAGGGATTGATCACCAGCGGCTTTTCGCAGATCACGTCAGCGCCGACCCGCAGCGCGTGGCGGCAGTGCGCGTCGTGCAGGTAGTTGGGGGAACAGATGCTGACATAATGAACGTGTTCCGACTCCGGTCCCCGGCGCAGTTTTTCCAGGTGGCGGTCAAAGCGTTCAAATTCCGTGAAGAAGCTGATATCGGTCGCGTACTGGTCCAGCAGGCCAACCGAATCATTGGGATCGAGCGCGGCTACAATACGGTTGCCGGTTTCCTTAATGGCTTTTAAGTGACGCGGCGCGATATAACCGGCCACGCCGGTAATTGCAAAATTTTTGACCATGTTCTGTCCCTCACCTGTCCCTCAAGGGATCAATTCTTTCTCTACGGTTCAGAGTACAGGAGATGAACTGGCCTGTCAAACAGCATTAAAGGATCGCGGAAACTGCCGCCAGGTATGGGGCGTTTGTACAATATGCACAAGGCTGCTTGCCCGCCGCTGCGTATAATTTCTTCACAGTAAGTTATCGAAACATTATTATGGCGGTGTGATAGAATTTTGGTCATACTATGCAACCGCATCACGTTGGCGTGAGGAGGTGTGATTGTAACTAACATTAGTCAACCCAACCTCTCACAAATGTCTTTAACTATTGAATCAACATGAGGAGAAACAAACTAATGCGTAAATTCAAGTCACTGCGTTTTGTATTGCTGGTCGCGCTGCTCGTCATCGCTATCAGCCCCGTGTACGGCCAGGATGACGCGGGCGTAGTTGTCGTGCCATCCGGTACGACGATCAAGGTCGCCGTTGGTACGGACCTGACCGGCCCCATCGCCGAGTTCGGTAAGGACATCGAGCAGGGTGCCCGTGTAGCGCTGGCGGAACTGAATGAAGCCGGTGGTATCAAGGGCTGGGAAGTGGAATTCCTCGTGGAAGA
>JAFGTJ010000549.1 GCA_016934195.1 Anaerolineae bacterium
AAGCAGGAGAAAAAAGATTTTTTCTTCTCTGTGCTCTCTGTGTCTCTGTGGTGAAAAAAATTTCTGCCCCCAAATCCGAACGCACCCACCAGGGTAGGGTATCCTTCGCGGTTGAAAAACGGCCTCCCCCCCGGCCCCAACGCAACCGCAGGTTGCGCCTCCATTTCGAAATGGGGGGGAGAAAACAAGCAGCGGCAAACATGCAAGTCCCCCTCTCCGTTTACGGGGAAGGGTTGGGGGAGGGGCTAATCGCACCTATACCATATTCTCCCGAATCCGTGCCGCCAGCGCCGCCATATCCGCCGCCGGGATATCGAGTATCCCGCCGTGCTCGAACATCAGGGCCGCGAGCTGCTGCCGGTCAAATGGCACACCGGGCGGCAGCGGCGCAAGATGCCAGTGGACGTGCGCGTTTCCCTGCTGGCTGCCCAACGAGAGCACGTACAGCCGCTCGGTCGGGACGGTGCGGCGGATCGCTTCACCCACGCGGTAGATCACGCGCTGCAAAGCCAGATAGTCGTCCAGCGAAAAATCCCCGGTAGCGTGCTCGCGGTGATCGCGCGGCGCGACCAGCGTGTATCCCATCAGGGTCGGGTACTGGTTCAGGAATGCGATAGCCCGCTCGTCCTCGTAGACCATGTGGTGATCGCGTGCTCCGGCGGCAATCTCGCAGATGAAACACGGCGCGGTCTGGATACGGTGGACGTAGGCGGACAGGTCAAACGGTTTGCGCGGATACATAAGGGCATCTCCTATAGATAACGGCACACCGGGGCGTATGTGAGCCAGCCATACGCCCCGGTATTCCGTACACACGTCTTGCACCACATTCCAGGGGGGAAGTTACAATGCAATACTGCCCCTATTGAACCGGATTCTGAGGCGGGACGCTTGACGGATTCCCCGCGCCCGCCTGATGCAAGGATCAGGCCGGATCACCCTCGAACATGAACAACTGCGATCCGACCGTCACCACGTCGCCCACGCTCAGCCGGAACCGTCCGCTCAGCATCCCGCCGTTGGCGTAAGTCCCATTGGTGCTGTTCAGGTCCACCAGCAGCAGGTCATCGCCCGCCCGCACGATCTCGCAGTGGTGGCCGGACACTTCCTCCTCTGCGATCACGATGTCGTTATCGTCGTCCCGCCCAAACGTGATCCGGTCCCCGATCACCAGGCTGTTGCCGACCCAGGTGATCAGCGACGGCGTGGGACCGCTGCGTTCCAGCGCGGCCCGGCTGCGTCGCAGCCGGGCGTGAACCGCGCGCGTGCTCTCGTCGGAACGTCCCATCGGGCGCGTGCTGGCGTAATGCGATTTGGACATCGACGCCTTGCGGGAATACGACGTGTAGCGCTGCGCGCCGAAGTCCATATCGACCGATTCTTCGCGCAGCATGTCGTGTTGGGCGCGCAGTTCGGGCACATTGGCAATCCCGCTGTCCATGATCGCCTGGGCCGACGCGCCGAGCACCTGCGCAGCGGCGGCGTAATCGCCCATGTCGGCGTACTGGATGGCTTCCTCGCGGGCGCGGGCCGCTTGCAGCAGCAGCAGCGTTTTTACCACGTCCTCATTGCGGACCTGATCCTCAAAGGCCGCCGCCGAAATCGTCTGCACCACGACCGGAATCTCGCGGACCTGGTGCGCCGTGCCGTCGGCGGTCAGCGCGTCATACTCGAACCGCAGCCGCCCGATCTCGACCTCACCCAAATCCTGCATGGCGGGCACCGATACCTCAACCAGCAGCGATTTCACCTCGTCGGCGAAAATGTCGCCCAACTGGAAGGTCGTACCGTTCGCGCCGCTCTGGGCCGGGTAATCGTTCAACTGCCGCACCATGCGTACCCCGGCGGAAAACTCCAGGGTGACGGACAAATTCTGGCCGACCACGCTCAGCAGGTCCTGCAATTCCTCGTTAAAAATGGTGGGGGCCTGATCGGGATTGTCGATGAAATAGAACGCGCCGCCGCCTTCAACCGCCATGCGTCTCATCAGGTCTTCGTTAAAGTCCATGCCGACGCCCATCGTCGTTGTGGTGATACCTTCGGCGCGTTTCTGGCGGGCCATCATCTCCAACCGGGTCGGATCGGTGATGCCCTGGTTCGCCAGCCCGTCGGAGAGCAGCAGCACGCGGTCCACCTGCCCGTCCTGCCGGTGCTGCCCCACCAACTCGCAGCCTTTCAGCCAGCCGCCGCTGAGATTGGTGGTCCCGCCCGCTTGCAGCCCGCCGATCAACTGGGCCAGCCGGTCTTTGTGGGCGACGTGTTCCGGCGCGATATCGACCGCCACCTGCTCGTTATAACTCACCAGCGAAAACCGGTCGCTGGCCGCGAGACGCCGCACCAAAAACTGCGCCGCCTGCTTGACATACGCGATCTTGTCGCCCGTCATCGAGCCGCTGCGGTCCAGCACCACGCCGATATTGAGGGGCCGCCGGTTTTCGGTATCGGGCGCGGGATCGGCGGTCAACTGCGCCATGATGTAGAGGTGCCGCGCGCGTTTGACCGGCACGGCGCGGTAATCCAACACAAATTCGGCTTTCATAAGGCTGCTTCCCTTCCTGCTACAAGTGCGATCCGTGCTTAAGTTTAACCGTAACCGATACTCTTAGTGTACCCCCAAATGCAGGGGCGTGCTGAGTCGTCCGTGCCCTTGTAGTGTATCAAACCCGGCTGAAAAACGGCCTCACCCCCCGGCCCCCTCTCCATTCGAAATGGAGAGGGGGAGAAAAGCCGCAGGTCCCCCTCTCTAACTCGGTTGGAGAGGGGGATTTAGGGGGTGAGGCCGTTTGCGCCCCGATTCGCCGCCGGATGGTATACTGGGGCGTGAGAGAGTTGTGTTTGCAGGAGATATCCCCCATGACCGATCACGGCGACCACGAAAACCAGATCACCGGCATCATCGACCGGCTGGACCACGCCCGCGCCGAGACGCGGCGCGTATTGGACGGTATCGATCCCGATCTCATTGTGCATCCCGTGACGGGCTGGCGCGTCAAAGACGTGATCGGCCACATCCTGGTATGGGAGGAAGAAGCGCTCCGGTCATTGCGCGCGCTGCACCAGGACGATCAACCCTACGCCATCCCGGATTTTGGCAGTTTCGATACCTACAACCAACGCGATTACGACCGGCGGCGCGAGGAACCGTTCGAGCAGTTGGTCGCCGCGCTGGAACAGGTGCGCGAGGATATCAAGGTCGCGCTGCGCGCCGTGCCCGCCCGGTGGTTTGAGGTCGAACTGCGTTTTCCCTGGCCGGATATGGGCACGCTGGAACACATGATGCTGATCATGGCGTACCACGAACGCGGGCATATCATAGAGATCGCGCGGGCAGTGGAGAATTAGGGTGTATTCGGATAGTGGGGCAAAAAAAATGAACCACAGAGACACAGAGGACACAGAGTTTCTTTTTTGAAGAGAAAAAGCAGGAGAAAAAAGGTTTTTTTCTTCTCTGTGCTCTCTGTGTGGTAGGACTACAAGATAGCGTGATCGGTGGTTAGCCCCTCCCCCAACCCCTCCCCGCAAGCGGAGAGGGGCTTAACGGTGAGCCGAC
>JAFGTJ010000550.1 GCA_016934195.1 Anaerolineae bacterium
AGGTCGCGGCGCTGGCGGAATCGGTTTTCCCCGGCGCGGCGGTGTCCGTCCTGCCCGATCTGGCGGGGCATGATCGCGTGGTGCGAGTGATATTGGGCGGTTAAGCCCCTCCCCACAAGCGATCCGGCTGGCGAGCCTATCGCCGTCGCATTTGCGTAGGGGCGCTGCTTGCCGCGCCCTGTTTGTTTTTTGGGAGGGCGCGGCAAGCAGCGCCCCTACCCACCCAATTCGCCAACGGTACTTCAAGTGGGGAGGGGCTAAAATTTACTCCCCCTCACGCGGCGGGAGCGGGTCCACCGTCACCGCGTCGGGATCGCTGGGGTCCTGCGGCGGGGTGTAAACATCGTCCTCCCAGCGCGCCATATTGGACAGGGCATAATAGGCCGGACGCCCGCCCCAGTCCGCTCCGAATCCGCCATTATTGATCGCCCACCACCATTCCTCGTTGTCTTCGGACCAGTCCAGATCGGCGACGTAGATCGTCGTCATCAGGCCGAGCCAGGGCCGCCAGTGTTCCGCCGCGTAACGATATGCGCCTTCCAGGTAGTCGGCCTGCTGTTCCTGGGTGACGGCGTGCCAGCGGTAGGTCGAATCTTCGCGTTGATCGGTAGTCCAACCAACTTCCAGCAGCGCGACCTGTTTATGCCCGTCGCCCGCCGCGACCATGATCCCGCGCATGTCCTCGACGTGGCGGAACACCATCCAGCGGTGGCCGATCTCTGGGTCAGCTTCGGCCTCGTCGGGGGAAACGGTCGGCGGCCACTTGTAGCCGGGCGCATTGAGTCCCAACACATCAAAATGAGGAGATGCGCCCGCGTCGTACATCAACCGCAAATAGTCGGTATCGGGGATCGCGTCGGGGAGCCAGGTGCCGGTGGGAGCGAGTCCGGCGGAAATGATCACCGCGTTGGGATCGGCGGTGCGGATCGCGTCCGAACATGCCGCCAGCAGTTGCACATAGCCCGCCGCGTTGGGAGCCGCGCCTAACCATTCGCGGCGTAAATTCGGTTCATTCCATACCTGATAGGCGGCGATCCGGCCCTGGTAGCGCGCCGCCAGCGTCCCGCAGTAAGTGGCCCAGGCGTCCAGATTGACCGGCGGTATACCGGGATCGCCGGGGTCCGTGATGGCCCAATCGGGCGGACCGTCCAGCCGCGCCACCAGTTCCAACCCCCGGTATTCGACCTCATTGACCACGCCGTCAGCGCGATCCCAGTGCCATTCGTCCTCAAACGGCTGGATATCCTGCCACGAAAAACGCTGCTTAACGTGCGAAAACCGCATCAGGCGAATATTGTCCAGGTCGAAGGTGCGGATCGACTCGTTCCACCACAGAAAAGCGTGGATGCCATACGTCAGCGAGACAAACGGCGGATCGACTACCGCATCGGGGGCCAAATCGGTTGGAATGCGCGGGGTAGGACTGGGCGGGAGCGGCGTACCGGGCGTGCCATCGCTGCGCGCCCACAGCCCGATTCCGGTCAGCCCGGCCATGAAGACAACGATCAGGATCACCGCCAGCGTCCAGCGGTTGTTACGAGAATGCGTCACGGATTAGATTACTCCTGCTGATTGGTCGATTCCTGCCCCCGCAGCACGAACGGGCTTGCGCCCGCCCGTGAGTGTTGTTCTGTTTCCCCTCCCCAGGGGATTGTCAGCCCCTCCCCACGTTGTGGAGAGGGGGAATTGGTGCGCCGTGCAACGTTTGCTCCCCCTTTCTCCGTTTACGGGAAAGGGCGCGCGCGCCGGAGGCGCGTCGGGGGATAGGGGTAAATCACCGCGACCGGAAATCGTAGGCCGCGATCATGTCATACGCCGGGGACGGGTGCCAGTCCACGCGCAGCAGCGAGTAGGGCACGTTGTCGTTAGCCGCGTCCCATCCGGCCTGCGCGCCGTAATTCAGATTCCAGACCCAGGCCAGCCACACGAAACCCCAGCTTTCCATTGACCGGATCGCTTCGTCGATGAAGGCGGCTTGTTCGGCCAGCGTATTGTCATTGGCGAACTCGAACCCGACCGGGAAGCCCTGCAAATCCTCGGTGACGGGCCAGCCAAACTCGGTGATGCACAGTTTCTTGTCGCTGCCCGCCTGGGCGATGCGGTTGGCGTAGCCTTGCAGTGTGCTGTAGAACGACCACGAGTGATGGGGATTATCGAACGGTCCCCGGAACTGCGCGGTCGGATCGTTCGGGACGTTGTTCCAGGGCACGTTGGGGCCGATGTTATAACCGTTGTGGTGCGCGCCCACGCAGTCGGCGTAATTGAGCACCCCGGCGTTGATCAGCATGTCCATATAGGTGAAATCATCGTAAGCGCCCACGCCATCGTTAACGCCGGTCGGTGAAAGCGCGCCGCTGATGACGATGACACCGGGATCGACCATTTTGATCGTGTTGTAGGTCGTCTGGAGCAGCGTCACGTAGTTTTGCGCGCTCAGGCCGTTGACCGAGGCCCATTCCCGGTCAAGGTTCATTTCGTTCCACACCTCGACGGCGTGAATCTGGCCGGGGTAGCGGTACAGCATGGTCGCGATGAAATTGGCGTAAGTCTGCGGATTGGCGGGCGGGCCGACTTCATCCAGCCGCGCGCCCTGTTCGCGCGCCCAATCGGGCGCGGTCACGACGCTGA
>JAFGTJ010000013.1 GCA_016934195.1 Anaerolineae bacterium
ATCTGTGGAACAGCATTGCGCCGTTGGGCCAGATAGTAAATTTCAGCTTGATAGAATGCCACGTAAATTGTGTCGTCTTCGGCAGTACGTTCGTTAATATATGCCGCGATTTCATCATTGAGCACATACCCAGGGCGATCATACACAATCTCTGACACAGTTTCGGACGTGCTAAACCACAAGGGCAGTTCGATAACGCCAAACACTGCCACCGTGATGACCAGCGCTTTGTAGGAAAGTAAACGGCGCGATGATCGAAGCACCACTACAACACCCGATCCGGCCATCAAAGACAAGGCCGGAATAAGCTGCACATAATAATGCCGGGACCAGTGCCCCCCAATCGCCATACCAAACACGGAACTGAGAAGCCAGAGCCAAACGAACTTTTTCACTTGAGGGGACCAGGACGCATAGGCAATCGCTGCGAGCGCCACCAACACCAGCCACGCCGGAGATGTTCTGATGACTGACTCGAGTAGATTAATGCCTTGCGCCAACATATCGCGCGATACCACAGTGTCGGTTACCAATTTTCGCCCGACCACCGCATTCCAGAAATAATTCCAACCGATAAAATACCCGTGAGCGAGCATTGCCAGGGGACCAGGCGAAAACGCCAACATCGCGCGTAGGCTGCTGCGCCACGACGCGCGCGTGATAAGACCCCACACCAACACAAGCACCAATCCTGACAGGCCAATTGGCTTTAGCAGAAACGCCAGCCCGGAAAAGAATCCCGCCCACCCCCAGCATTTTCGCCACGTCAAAAGCGCGGCACAGGTCAATGGCAAGCTGGCAAACAACTCCGCATTGGCCGTAAATCCTTCGATACTTGGGCTGGCGCTCATCACGCCAAACAGCAGGGCGCTTATTCCGGCAGTACGTGTATCGAATACCTGGCGTGAAAACAAGAACAGCACCAACACCGTTCCTACATTGTAGAGCGCCGCGCCCATTCTCAAAGACTCAACATCCGTCCCAATGAAGGAGAAAATGAACTCGTAAACCAGGAAAATTCCCTGCGGACGATCAAAGGGAATATCCCGGTAGAGCTGGTACCGGTCTGTCCAGAAGTGTGCCACGTAAGCGTAGCCACCTTCATCTGTGATCATCGGCACATCGAAAAACGGGAATCGGACGAGAACCGCGAATGCCAGCAAAAACACGAGCGTCACGAAAGGCATTTTCTCTCGTGGAAAGGAGTTCCAATAAGTGGGGTTGGTCTGAATTTTTCCTGAGAACATCTGACCTTTTCCGTTTGGACGTGAAAGTACGTATTTTGCACCCGACTACCGCTACGGTAATCGCCCTGCCCACTTGTCGTACACCGCCAGCCGCGCGGCCCGTTTCGCCCGGCCCCCCTCATCATCCGAGAACATTAGCGGGAATGTCCCCAGGATGTGGTCGAAGTCGGCGCGGTTCAGACCGGTAATCTCAACTTCGCCTACTTTTTTTTTACGAGAGGGACATTTAGATCATTCCTTGTTTCGATCATAGCGCCATGTGGGGGTGTATCGCCATACACCCCAGGTCCACGAACAACCCGTTGTTGATTTGCGGCGCGTGCGTAACAAACGGCCTCACTCCCCGGCCCCGACGCAACCGCAGGTTGCGCCTCCATTCGAAATGGAGGGGGGGAGAAAACAAGCAGCGGCAAACATGCAAGTCCCCCTCTCTAGCTCTGCTGGAGAGGGGGATTTAGGGGGTGAGGCCATTTTCACGCACACATCCCAAGTTAGCAACAGGTCATTCGTGGACCCATACACCCCCACCATACGTCCCTACTACCGAGGGCGCGGCAAGCAGCGCCCCTACTGAAAAACCGCGCCTATCCCCGCAGCAGCCGGGGAATATCGCGCAGCTTGGGCATGGTGCCCATCAGCAGCGTGTTGACGCGGAACAGCCGCCCCGCGAACCAGATCGCCCCGGCCACCGCTACCAGCAGCAGCGCGACACTCAGCGCAATCTGGCCGAATGGCACCGACGTCACCGCCAGCCGCATGATCATCGACAGCGGCGCGGTCAGCGGGAACAAACTCAAGAACGTCGCCAGCGTGCCGTTTGGCATTTCGACGAAAAGCGTCATGAAAAAGAACGGGACCGCCGCCGGGAGCGTCACTACCACCACGAAATTCTGACTTTCGCGCATGGACGTACTCAGCGCGCCGATGGCGGCCATCAGGCTGCCGAACAGCAGGAACCCCAGCGCCGCGAACAGACCCATCAACGCCACTCGCCCCGCCTCGATCTCGATGCCGTCCAGCGAGTCGGAAAAAACGCCCGCTTGCGTGATGATGTAGATAAACGCCGCCAGCAGCGTCACAACCTGTATGACAGCCGACAGCCCCATCGCCAGTACCTTTCCGGCCAGCAGCGGCGTCGGCGATACCGACGACAGCACGATCTCGATGATGCGCGACTCCTTTTCCTGCACGACACTATTCATCAGGTAGCCGCCGCCCCAGAAAATGCCCAGCATCATCAGCAGCCCAAACCCGTACACCACCAGGAAATTCTGGTTCTCTTTGTCCGCCTCGGTCTCGCCCGACGCCGTGATGGTATGCCGCACCACCAGCGCCGGGTCGCGCAGCCGCATATACAGCGACTCGTAGGTCTGCGAGTCCAGGTCGTTAAGCAGGCTGCGCAGCAGATAGTCCTCCAACACCGTCTCGGACGTGGCCGATTCCATGTCAAAGCCGCTGATGTACTGCGACACCGCGCCCGTCTCGACGTAATCCGGCTCGATCACGTACAGCACGTCAATATCGCCGTCGTCGAGCGCGTCTTCGCCCGCCTCAAACGTGTTGTAGGCGGTCAGCCACCCTTTCAGGCAGTAGGGCGACGTGATGCGCTTGATAATGCGGCTGCGCTCCCTGGCAAGTTCGACCGTCTGGGTGAATCCCCGCTCGTTTTCGTCCAGATTACACTGCACCGGCTCGTAGACGTCCGGCGCGGGGAACAGGCCCTCCGGCGTGAGGTCTACATAGCCGATGCGCGTCCCGATATCGTTGGATTCTTCGACCGGGCTGGCGGGTTTGTCGTTTTCGTCCTGGCGATCCTTGTATTCCCGGTAGCCCAGGAAAATGATCACGGCCAGCAGCGGCAGACCAAACGTCAGCAGCAAAAACGCCTTGCTGCGGAACTGCTGCCGCAGCTCGTAGCGGAATACGGTCAATAGATTCGTCATCGCCCAAACCATCCCTTCTTCGTGGGCTGCGCCGAAACAGCAGGTTCATATTCGGTCGAAGCCGTCGTCATCACGCCGCGCCCTTCGCGCAGCGCTGCCCACAACGCGCGCGGCGTCAGCGGCTTGCCGTACATCAACATCCCCAACCGGAAGACCTTCGCCGCCAGCCACATGACGACGACCACCGATACGACCTGGATCGCCGCGCTCAGCGCCAACTGCCAGACCGGGAGCGAGCCGAATCCCATGCGCATGATGACCGACACTGCCGCCGTCAGCGGGAAGAAGGTCAGGAACACCGGCAGCGGCCCGTTGGGATTGCTGACGAACATGCCCGCCAGCACGAGCGGCAGCACGTTCAGGAAGGTGAACAACCCGGCGATCTGGCGGCTTTCGGTTTCCGCCGTGACCGACGCCCCGATTCCCAGCATCATCGCGGAAAACAGCACGAAGTTGATCAGGAACAACATCAGCATCAGGGCGACATCCGTCGCCCGGAACTCGGTCCCGGTCAGGAAATCGCGGGCGTCCGCATTCATCAGCGCCACCACCACGCCGCCCACTGACCACAGCACGACCTGGGTCAGGGCCAGCGCGCCCAATCCCGACAGTTTGCCCCACAGCAGTTCGATGGGCCGCAGGCTGGTTGCCAGGATTTCCATGAGCCGGTTTTCTTTTTCCTCCACGACGCCGCTCATCAAAAACTGCGCGGTGGTATTGGTCGCCATGAAATACAGCATCACGAAGATGAACGGCAGCAGCACCCGCCCGATCATGGCCGCGTCGCTCACTTCGTCGCCGCTGTCCACGTCGCGGATCGTAAAGTCCGTATCGTGCAGCCGCGCGACCGGCACCGGCAGCGAATCCGGCGCTTTAGCCGCGATCTGCTGGCTCATGAAATACTCGATGTTTTCGACCAGCGCTTCGGGCGAACTGCGGTCAGTATAAAAATCCACCTGCCCGGTCAGCGGGTAGTGCGACGAAATCACGAAATAGGCATCCAGCGCGCCGTCGAGCACCTGCTGGCGCGCGTAGGCTTCCAGTTCCTCGTAATACGGGCCGACTAATACGCCTTCCTCGGTGCGTTCGGGCGGAGTCTGGTCCGGCTTGACGACCGGCTGGTAGTTGTCGGGATTCGGCCCGGCGGGATCGATCACGCCCGCCTGGTCGATGTAGCCGATCTGCTGCCAGGAATCGAGATTTGTTTCGCGGTCTACTGTCAGCCGCGTGATCAGGAACATCGCGCCGAGCGACAGCAGCGGTACGCCGAAGGCCGTAAACAAAAAGGCCGGTCGGCGGAAATTGGTCACATACTCGCGCCGCAGCACGAGCCAGATTTTTTGCCAGGACATAGCGGTTATCCCCCGTTTTCGCCCGCAACTTTGATGAATACCTCGTTCAGACTGGGTACGGCCAGCTCGAAGCGGCGCACATGGTAATCCGCGCCAATCGCCATCGCTTCCATGATGGCATCCGGGCTGATACCTTCGGCCAGATACAGCACCTCACGCCCGTTACCCTGCCCCTCGACGCGCGTCACGCCCGCCAGCGCGCTCCAATCGCCCTCACCCTCGACCACGATGGCGTGATCCGCGAAGCGCTGCCGGACCTCGTTGACCTCGCCGTACAGCACGCGCTGGCCCCGGCTGATCATCAGCAGGCGGTCGGCCATTTCTTCGATCTGGTGCATCTGGTGGGTGGACATGACAATCGTTACGCCGTCACGGTTCATCTCGTACAGCAGGTCCTTGATCAACTGGGTGTTCACCGGGTCCAGGCCGGAAAACGGCTCATCGATGATCACCAGATCGGGACGGTGCAGCACAGTGGCGATGATCTGCACTTTCTGCTGCATACCCTTGCTCAGTTCGCTGACCTTGCTTTTGATGTTCGCGCCGAGATCGACCTGTTCCAGCATGTCGGTCGCCCGCCGGGTGGCGTCCGCCCGCGAGAGGCCCTTGAGCTGACCCAGGTAGACCAGCACCTCGATCACCGGGACGTTGCGATACAGGCCGCGTTCTTCCGGCAAATAGCCGATGCGGGACTTGGTACGGTCGGTGATCGGCGCGCCCAATACCGCGATTTTGCCGGTATCGGGCTTGAGAATGTCGAGAATCATGCGGAGCGTGGTGGTTTTGCCCGCCCCATTTGGGCCGAGCATACTGAAAATCTCGCCGCAGCGTACCTCGAAACTGAGGTCATCGACGGCGGTAAAATCGCCATAACGTTTGGTCACGTTCTGGACCGTAATGGCGTGGTCGGGCTGACTGGATACAGCAGGCATGGCTTTTTCTCCTAAGGATAATCGCGCACCTACACCATTATACGGATAGATGGCCGCTGTCAATAGACAGTTTGCCCGACTGTCAGCTATTCTTCAGCTTGGTGTCAGGCGTGGATTAGTCCCTATCCCCGTCGCATGTGCGTAGGGGCGCTGCTTGCTGCGCACTGTTTCTTTTGCCGGGGGCGCGGCAAGCAGCGCCCCTACGCCCGCAATTCGCCAACGGTACCGTTATAGAGAGGGGGAGCACATCGCGCGCCTGACGGAGAAACCGAATAGACTCCGCGCAATCCGTAGGGCGGGACCTATGTGTCCCGCCGCCGGGGATGGCCGGACGGTCGCCCGGAGGCACACGCGGGTGCCTCCCTACAATGGAATCGCTTGCGGGGATGGGGCGTGCCGGAGACACGTTGAGGGAGGGGCCAATTTTCACCAATCATACTATACTGGCACACGTAGATCGTTTGTGAGACACTTTGAGACAAGGAGAAAATGGACATGAAGCGGGGATACCTGATTGTGTGGGGCGTGATCGCGGTGTTGGCCCTGATGATTACGCCGGTCAGCGCCCAGGGCGGGCTGGAACAAACGCTGACCAGCGCCGACGGCGTGCTGGCCTACCAGCTTCCGGCGGGGTGGATCGTATTTGATACCGGCGGGCAGGAAATCATCATCAATAATACCGAGGACGCCTTTAATAACCTGGTTAGCGGCAACAACCCGCGCGAGGGCGATATCCTGATCCTGATCATGGGGCCGGACGCGATCCTGGAACAATACGCGCCGGAAGACGGCGTGGACAATCTGCAAGCGATGGCCGAAGCGTTTGCCGAAGCGGGCACCGCCGACGGGACGCTGACACTCGCGGAGATCGAACTGATGACCGCGCCCGATGGCCGCCCGATGGCCGGGGCCGAATATACCGAGGACAGCGTGATGGGCGGCGCGATGTTCGTATTTGACGAAGGCGGGCAGTATTACGGGATGGCCGTGCTCGCGCCCAAAGACACTTACGAGGAATACAAGGACATTATCGGCGATATCGCGCTGTCGCTGAAACTGAACGCCGGGGGCGGGGATGCCGGAGCCGAAGTCGCCCTCGAATCGGCGGCGGTAGTGTGGGTCAAATCCGACGTATTCAAGAATATTGATGGCGGGTTGGCGCTGGCCGAAGATCGCGTCTATATCAGCGATGGCGCGGGCGGTGTGCTGGTCTATTCGCTGGATGGCGATCTGCTGAGCACTATCACGCACCCGGATTTCTTCGCGCCCAACTCGCCGGTTCTGGACGCTGACGGGAATTTGTGGCTGGCGGACGGCTTCAGGCACATGGTCTTCCAGATGTCACCGGAGGGTGACCTGCTGCAATCGTTTGGCGGCGAAGACATCTTCGAGGCCCTGTCGCCCGGTTTCCTGGCGTTGGGACCGGATGGCAACCTGTACCTGGAGGAAAACCGCGAGGACGAGGACTGGATCGAGGTCTGGACCACTGAGGGCGAGTTCGTGCGCGAGTTCCAGATCGGCGACGAAAATTCGTTCATCTGGAGCCTGGAACTGGGGCCGGATCACCTGCTGTACGCGGTGGACCTGGTGGGCGGCGTTCGCGTGTATGACCTGGATGGTGTGGTCATCACGGACAGTCTCGCGCCCAACCTGACGCGCTTCCAGTTCATCACAGCCTTTGCCGCGCTGCCGGACGGCACGTTCATGATGTCCCGATCCGCGCTGGAAGGCGGAAACGAGGAACAGCAGATCGTCCACTTCGACGCCGACGGAAACGTGTTAGGCCAATTCCTGGCCGCCGACCTGGGGCTGGATATGCTTTACGCGCCGCTGGACTTCGTGCTGCTGCCGGACGGGGACGTGATCGTGAGCGATGGGAACATTAACGGGTCGCACCTGTTCCGGCTGCGCCTGACGCCGGGGGGATAGACGGAAGGAAATCGGGGCATTTTGTAGGGGCAATTCCTTTAGCGAAGCGGCAATTGCCCCTACCACACACGCTCAGCGGAATCATTCAGACGCGGGGCGCAGTGCCACCCGGTACAAACGCGCCTCCCGCCCGACGAATACCGGCACAAGATAATCCACTGACTCCGGCGCAAAATCGCCCAATTCGCGCTCATCCTCGCCCACATACACAAAATCCACGCCCAGACGGTCCAGCAGCGCGATCCGTTCGGATTCGGGCGTGGCGGCGTCAAAAAACCGTTCCACGTCGTCCTGGCGGTCGTCGGCAAACGCCGTCAGCGACCAGTGGCCCAATACCGACCGTATCCCAACCCGCGCCGGGAAACGATTCCCGTTGTCGAACGCGGCCAGGATCACGTCATCCAACCCGGCCTCGGCGTCCAGGCGATCCAGCAGATCGTATTCTTCGGCGGTGATGTAGGTATGGCGGTTATCGGTTTGCAGGGCGCGGACCAGCGCGTCGGTCAGCACGAATAACGGACTCAGCGTCACGCTGATCCCGATCACCAGCAGCAGGCGGCGCGCCACACCGGGACGCAGCCGGGGTGCGATGGTCCGGTGCCAGCCGACCGCCGCCAGCATCGTGACCGGGATATGCCAGCCTTCCATAAACCGCCGCTGGAAGTTCACCGGCACGTAGATCAGGCCCAGGACCACCACGAACCACAGCGCGACCGGGGCCAGCGATCCGGCTGACGGCTCCGTGCGGCGGCGCACGGTCCAGGCCGCGCCGATCACCGCCAGGGCCAGCACCGGCCCGTACAGGCTGAACAGGAACCAGGGCGGCGGGGAATAGGTGTCGCCCTGATCCAGCCAACTCGCCAGCAGCGGATCGCGCCGCGAGAGCAAGGTTAGCGTTCCGGCCAGCAGTCCGGCGGGGACGAATATCACGGC
>JAFGTJ010000134.1 GCA_016934195.1 Anaerolineae bacterium
CTGCCGCCGTTCCCGACCTATACCATCACGCAGGAATTGGCCTGGGATGATACCATCGCGTGGCTGTTGGCCGAGGATATCGTGGACAATGGCGCGATCTACGCCGATAGTGTGAACCCGGCCTTTCTGGACGCGATCAAACCGGCGGATACCGGCATGATGGGCGATGCGGAGAACGGCGCGGCGCTGTTTACCCGCCTGGGCTGCACCGGCTGTCACGCCGTTGATTCGCCCAATGCGGGCGTTGGTCCCTCGATGGTTGGGTTAGCCGCCATCGCCGGGGAGCGTGTCGCGGGTCTGGACGCGGCGACGTATGTGCGGCAGGCCATCGTGGAACCGGGCGCTTATGCGGTTGAGGGCTACGCGGCGGGCGTCATGATCGCCTACGACGCGCTGTCGGAGGGCGAGCTAAACGATCTGGTGGCCTATATCCTGTCGCTGGAGTAAGAAAAAAACCTCACCCCCTGACCCCCTCTCCAACCAAGTTAGAGAGGGGGAATCCGGCGCACAAATGCTACTCCCCCTCTCCACGCTGTGGAGAGGGGGCCGGGGGGTGAGGCTAACACACCATGATCACCATCCACCACCTGACCTTTCGCTACGGGCCGCGCGCGACTCCGGTTTTCCAGGACTTCGACTGGCACGTCGCGCCCGGTGAAGCGTGGTCGATCATCGGGCCGAGCGGCTGCGGGAAAACCACGCTGCTCACCCTGATCGCGGGACTGCGCCGCGCCACCGCCGGGACGATTCACGTCGGCGATACGCTGATCCGCCGCCCGCGCCCCGAAACCGGCCTGATTTTGCAGGATTACGGCCTGCTGCCCTGGGCGACGGTCTGGGACAACGTGGCGTTGGGGCTGCGCGTGCGGCGTTTCTACGGGCCGGACGGCAAACACGCCCCGCGCGCGGAATCGCCGCCGTCGCGCCAGGACGCCCGCCAGCGCGTCGAGCACTGGCTGCGGCGGCTGAACATTTACCCGCAGCGCCACAAGTTCCCCGGCGCGATCAGCGGCGGCCAACGCCAGCGCACCGCCATCGCCCGCACCCTGGCGCTGCAACCGGATTTGCTGCTGATGGACGAGCCGTTCAGCAGCCTGGACGCGCCCACCCGCGAAGATTTGCAAAATCTGGTGCTGAGCTTGCAGGCCGAAATGGACCTGACCAGCGTGATCGTGACGCACGCCATCGAAGAAGCCGCCATTCTGGGACGCCGGATTCTGGTGCTGCGCGATCCGCCCAATACCGCGCCCGTGATCGTCCCCAATCCCGGCGCGGGATTGCCCGGTTATCGTGCCACGCCGGAATTTTTGGCCCAATGCAACGAGTTACGGCACCTGTTGGGATTGACGATATGAGCGACAAAACGTTTACCCCTCCCTCTGCCCCCCTCCCCGTAAACGGAGAGGGGGAATCTGGTGCGACTCGGACTCCCCCTCTCCATTTAATGGAGAGGGGGCCGGGGGGTGAGGCTCTTTACCTGATTCTCGCCCGCGTGGGTAACATTGTGTTGGCGCTGGTCATTTTTGTGATCTGCTGGATCGGACTGGCCGCTTACCTGGACCGCGAGATCATGCCCTATCCCTGGGAAGTGCTGCCCGTCTTCGTGACGGAAATGCAGGGCGATCTGTGGGATCACACCGTCACCAGCGCGGGCCGCGTGCTCAAGGCCATCGGAGTCGCGGTGCTCCTGGCAACGCCGACCGGCATGGGCTTGGGGCAAATTCGCGTGCTCAACCGGATTTTTTCGCCGCTGATCGGACTGGTCCACCCGATCCCCAAGATCGTGTTTCTGCCGGTGATCCTGGTGATCCTGGGCGTGGGTGAGGCGTCCAAAGTGTTCCTGATCGCGCTGATCCTGTTTTTCCAGATTCTCGTGGTGGTGCGCGACGAAGCCGCCAGCCTGCGCCCGGAACTGATCCAGTCGGTGCGATCATTGGGCGCGGGACGGCGCGCCTTGTTCCGCTACGTGTATCTGCCCGCCTCGCTGCCCGCCGTGTTAACCGCGCTGCGCGTCTCGGTTGGGACGGCCATCGCGGTGCTGTTCATCGCGGAGCAGTATTCCACGCGGCAGGGATTGGGCTATTATATAGTTACCCTGACGTGGCAGCGCCTCCGCTACGAGCGCATGTACGCCGGTATCCTGGCAATGTCGCTGCTGGGACTGGCGCTGTACGTGGTGGTGGACGTGCTGGAACGGATCGTCGGGCGCTGGCGTCGGGCCGGAGAATTTTAGCGGAGAAACGGTTATGGACGAACAAAAATTATTGGAACGGATCACCATTGACCCAAAAATTTACGGCGGCAAGCCTATTATACGCGGGCGGCGGCTGGCGGTTGAGCATGTATTGGGGATGCTGGCCGCCGGGGATCACACCACCGATTTGCTGGATGCGTACCCCTGGCTCGAACCGGCGGATATCCAGGCATGTCTGGTTTATGCGCGGCGGTTAGTAGCTCATGAGCGTGTTGAGCCGCTGTTTATGGAGTCCGGCGCATGAAACTATTGCTGGATTCTTGCATGTCCGGCAAAGTGCGTGATGCGATGGACGAAGCCGGACATGATGCTGCCTGGACAGGAGATTGGGATCAGGACCCCGGCGATCAGGAAATTCTAGGAACTGCTCATCGTGAAGAACGCATCCTGATCACACTCGATAAAGATTTTGGTGAACTGGCAATTGTCCGAAAAATACCACATTCTGGTATTGTGCGATTGGTCAATCTCTCGTTGAAACAGCAAGCCGCCGTATGTTTACAGGTGCTTGAGCGCTACGGCGAAGAATTGCAGACGGGGGCAATTGTCACTGCCGAATCTGAGCGGGTGCGAATACGCCCGGCTGACTGAGCAAGGGGACCGGGCGGCCTTTCCGCGAATGTGCTATGATGGCTAATAGATAACTGGTTTTGTTGGGTGGGGAGTAAATCAGCCAATGGACATGAAATCAATTGTACGGACCGGCGCGGCGCTGGTCTTCTTTCTGGTCTTCAACATCATCATCGGCGCGGCGAACTTTGGCGAGCAGGAAACGTCCAGCGAGTGGCGCAAGCTGCAATGGGATCGCTACGACGTGGTGATCGATAATTTCGACACGACCGCCAACCGCTTCGATGTGACCGAAATCTACCGGTTGAGCGTATCACGCGGGACGTTTTCCTATGGTTATGCCGAAATTCCAACAGACCGCACCGAAGGGTTGGCCGATATCACCATCAGCGAGAACGGCACGGCCTACACGCAGTCCTGCTACAACCGGGCGGGGACGTTCTGCGTAACCCACGAGAACGATGTAACGTCGATCCAATACAACTTTCTCAACCCGTTCAGCGACGGCCAGACGCGCACCATTCGCCTCAAATATACCGTGACCGGCGCACTGCGATCCTATAACGCGGGCGACGAACTGTTCTGGGCCGCGCTGCCGGGTGATCTGTCCTTCCCGGTGATGGCCTCGCGGGTGGACGTGATTCTGCCGGATGGCGTCGAACCGCTGCTCACGACCGGCTATCCCGAAGACACCTGGCAATTCGTCGCCAGCGGCAACCGCCTGACCTGGATTTCTCCGCCGCGTCCCAGCGATGACGGCATGTTCGAGGTCCGCGTGCAGTACCCGCACAATTCCCAGATGAAAAAACCGGATTGGCAGGCGGGTTATGACCGCGAACAGAAATATGAGGACGACTACCAGCCCATCGTATCGCTGGCAATTTTGGCGCTGACGGTGCTCGGCACGTTGGGCGGCGGGCTGTTCATCGTGCTGAATTTCCTGCGGACCGGGCGCGATCCCGATACGGTCGTCGTGCCGGAATACCTGACCGAACCGCCCAGCGACGAACCGCCGGGCCTGATCGGGGCGCTGCTGGACGAAAAAGCCGACATGGAAGACGTTATGGCGACGTTGATCGACCTGGCGCGGCGCGATTACCTCGTGATCGAGCAGACCGAGGGCAGCAGTCTCAGCGTGTTCAAAAGCGGCGGCTTCGAGTTCCACCGCACCGGCAAGGAAACGACCGATCTGCGCGGCTACGAAAAAGCCCTGCTGCACAGCCTGTTTCCCAGCAGCCGGGACCATACCACCATGTCGGATTTGAAGGACAAGTTTTACACGCACATCCCGACTATCAAGCGGCAAATGTACGCCGATCTGGTGAAAGTGGGCCATTTTCCGCGCTCGCCGGAAACCACGCGCAACATCTGGTTAGGGATCGGGGTCGGCGGGATGATTGTCGCGTCGGCGCTGTTCTGGGGGGCGCTGCAACTGACCATCGTGTCGCCGCTGCTGCCCATACTGCCGGTTGGACTGGGTATTGTGTGTACGGTCGCGCTGTTGTTCGCTACGTCGATGCCCGCCAAAACCGAACATGGCGCGCAGCAGGCGGCGCTGTGGCGCGCTTTCAGGCGCTATCTGAAAGACATCGACCAGCAGGACGAAATCGAACCGGCAACCCAGAGTTTTGAGCGGTACCTGGCTTACGCGACCGCGTTTGGCATCGACCAGGGTTTTATGAAGCGCGTATCCCCGGCCCTGACCTCCATGCCGCGCTGGTATTACCCGACCTACCTGGGCGGTCCCTGGGACGGCGGCTACCGGCGGGGCAGCAGCTACCCGCATACCTCACAGCTTCCGCACCGGCCCGGTTCCGGCGCACCGGGCAGCGGCCCGTCGTTGGGTAGTCCTGGCGGTCCCGGCGGCCTGAGTGGGATGGACCACTCGCTGGGCCAGGGCCTCAACGCCATGAGCGGCGGGCTGTCCCGGATGCTCAACAGCACCTCGCGCGCCATGTCCAGCAGGCCGAGCAGTTCAGGATCGCGCGGCGGCGGGTTCAGCGGCGGCGGTCGCGGCGGGGGGTCCGGCGGTGGCAGCCGGGGATTTGGGTAAGTCAGGAGTGGTGGGTGATGAGTTGTGAGTCAAAACTCCCCCTCCCGGTTTCAATACAGGTAGATAGCGGAATTGTAGGGAGGCACCCGTGTGTGCCTCCGGGCGACCGTCCGGTCATCACCGACGGCAGGACACACGGGTCCTACCCTACAGCCTCAACCATTAACGGGGCGCTGCTTGCTGCGCCCCGTCAAGTCAGGCGGATTACGACGCACGAAGGGATATTATATGAACACCAACCGTTTGACCGGCATCATTTTACTGGCACTGGGGATCGGCATTGGCGGGATCGCCGTCGCGTGGCTGCTTACTAATGACGACCTCGAAGACTCGGCGCGGATTCTGGGGTTAGGGCTGGCGCTGCTGGTCCTGGTCGCGCCGCTGGCCGGGAGCGGACTGTACCTGCTGTTCACCGGGAGCCAGGACGCGCAGCGCGCCCAACAAGCCAGCCAGCAGCGCCAACTGCTCAATATCGTGCAGAGTCGCGGGCAGGTCGAGATCACCGATCTGGCGGTGGAAATGCAACTGCCCCGCGACCAGATCAAGGACATGATACACGGGCTGGTAGGGTTGGGCGTCTTCAGCGGTTATATCAACTGGGACAGGGGCGTGCTCTATTCCGCACAGGCCAGCCAGCTCCGTGACGCCAAGCAGTGCCGCAACTGCGGCGGCGAGATCAACCTGAGCGGCAAGGGGATCGCCACCTGCCCGTTTTGCGGAACCGAGTATTTTCTGACGTGACCGATCCGATTGCCGGTAGGGGCGATTCATGAATCGCCCCGGCCTAACAGGGAAAGGAATCCCCATGACTCCCGAAAACCAGCAATTCCGCAAGCAACTCATCGCCCTGCTGCGCGGCGGACAGGCGTACATGCCGTTTGATGAAGCCGTCGCCAGTTTTCCGGCGGCGCATATCAACACCAGACCGCCCAATACCCCGTACACGTTCTGGCACCTGCTGGAACACCTGCGGATCGCGCAGCGCGACATTCTGGACTACATCGCCGGACCGCCAACCTACCAACCGCTGCAATGGCCGGAAGGCTACTGGCCCGCGCCCGATGCGCAGGCGGATCAGGCCGCGTGGGACAGGACGCTGACCGACTTTCGCGCCGACCTGAATACACTGATCGCCCTGGCGGAAAATTCCGCGACCGACCTCAC
>JAFGTJ010000135.1 GCA_016934195.1 Anaerolineae bacterium
AGCGGGAACAAAAACAAGCAGCGTGCCGCCATTCGTGTTCTGGACAAATTTCGGCTTATCCCCATCACCAACGACGATGTTGAGTGGGCAACTAAAGCCTTGCTACAGCACTACCTGAAAACCAACGCTGACGCCTCCGATTGCCTCATCGCCGCCACTGCCCACCGCCTGCAAGTTCCACTCTGCACCAGAAACTTAAAACACTTCGGACCGCTCTTGGGCGAACTGGCACAAAGCCCATATTGATACAATACTCTCTCGATTCGCCATTGCCGCGCGCTGTACAGAACACGCCGGGCGAACCGGCGTGTCAGGGTTCCTATGGTAAGCTATATTGGCGAACAGTCTCCACGAATTTGGGGCCGCTTTTGTTTCATAGATTTTGACAACATACACTTTTGCGTCAGCGAGAGGAAAAAGACAAAAGACAGCCGCTCTATCAGGAGGATCAACAATAATGGTGTATGCCGCTAAAATCTTCGGGGCAGAAACAGCCCCAACGACGATTTTCACCCGGCGTTAATACAATCCCCATACAAATCACCATTGTTCCGCGCCCCGCATTTTGCTAGAATCACCGGATGCCTGGGCGTTGCGATACGCCTCTACACTGGTCAAACAAAAGTTGACTCCGCCGGGGGAACGAGCTAAACTAGAACACTCGTTCCGCCCATCCGTTCGCACTCTCATAACACAATTATCCATACGCGCCCGTCCGTTATTATTAAAGGTGAGGCAGCACCAATGGCTCAAACTCAGATCGTCGTGCGCGGCGCGCGCGAACACAATCTGAAAAATATTGACGTGGTGATCCCGCGTGACAAGCTGGTCGTCATCACCGGCTTGAGCGGGAGCGGCAAAAGTTCGCTGGCGTTCGACACCATTTTCGCGGAAGGCCAGCGCCGTTATGTCGAGTCGCTGTCGGCCTATGCGCGGCAGTTCCTCGGCCAGATGGAAAAGCCCGACGTGGACCAGATCGAGGGCCTGTCGCCGTCGATCTCGATTGACCAGAAAAGCGTCAGCAACAACCCCCGTTCGACGGTCGGGACCGTCACCGAAATTTACGACTACATGCGCCTGCTGTATGCGCGAATCGGCGTGCCGCACTGCCCCGAATGCGGGATCGAACTGGATCAGCAGTCGGCGCAGCAGATCGTCGAGGCGATTGAGGCGTGGCCGGACGGCACGCGCATCCAGGTGTTGGCCCCGGTCATCAAGGATCGCAAGGGCCGCCACGAAAAGGTGATCGAGGACATCGGCAAGAGCGGGTTTGTCCGCGCCCGCATCAACGGCGAGGTCCGCGACGTGAGCGAGGACATCGACCTGGAACGCTACAAGAGCCACACCATCGAAGTCGTGGTAGACCGGCTGGTAATCCGCCATTTTGACGATCCCAACAGCGACGAGTCCAACGCCGCCCGCAGCCGCCTCACCGATTCGGTCGAAACGGCGATGGAGATGGGCGGCGGGGTCGTGATCATCAACGACCTGACCGACAGCGCCAACCCGGTCGATCATGTCTTCAGCGAAAACCTCGCCTGCCCGGACGGTCACGGCAGTTTCCCCGAACTGGAACCGCGCCTGTTTTCGTTCAACAGCCCACACGGAGCCTGCCCGACCTGCCAGGGACTCGGCGTGCGGCGCGAGTTCGATCCCGACCTGATCGTGCCCAATAAGGGCCTGTCGCTCAACGAAGGGGCCATGGTCCCCTATGGCAGCACCAACGATGACGGCTGGCAGCGGCGCATCCTGCGGCAGGTGGCCGAGGAATACAAGATCGACATTGACGCGCCCTGGCGCGACCTCTCCGAGCCGCACCAGAACATCCTGCTGTACGGCGCGCCGGACAAGGTGCACATCGAGCACAACCGCGACGACGGCACCTATTTTTCGTTCAACGCCGACTACGAAGGCGTGCTGAACACCGTCGCGCGCCGCTACCGCGAAACGTCCTCGGACTACATGCGCCAGAAGTACGAGGAATTCATGAGCGAGCGCCCGTGCGATGTCTGCCGGGGCCACCGGCTGCGGCCCGAAGCGCTGGCCGTGACGGTCGGCGGCACGCACATCCAGGATATCACCGGAGCGCCGATCAAGGAACTGTTACGCTGGGTGCAAAAACTGCGCGGGACCGGGCCGGATGTCAATCCGAGCGCGAACGGGCGCGCCGTGCTCAGCGAGCGCGAACAGACCATCGGCTTCCAGATTCTCAAGGAGATCGAGGCGCGGGCGCAGTTTATGGTCAACGTAGGACTCGATTACCTGACGCTGCACCGCGCGGCGGGATCGCTCAGCGGCGGCGAAGCGCAGCGCATCCGGCTGGCGACCCAGATCGGCAGCCAGTTAACCGGCGTGCTGTACGTGTTGGACGAACCGAGCATCGGCCTGCACCAGCGCGATAACGACCGCCTGCTGAAGACGCTGTTGGGAATGCGCGATCTCGGTAATACGCTGCTGGTGGTCGAGCACGATCACGAAACCATGCTACAAGCCGACTGGATCATCGACCTGGGACCGGGCGCGGGCGAGCACGGCGGGTATGTCGTGGCCGAAGGCACGCCCGACGATATCATGCGGAATCCCGCCAGCATCACGGGCGCGTACCTCTCCGGGCGGCGCTGTATCGACGTGCCCCCGCTGCGGCGACCCGGCAACGGCCACCAGATCGTGATACGCGGCGCGCGCGAAAATAACCTCAAAAATATCGACGTGGCGATCCCGCTCGGCAAGCTGATCGTGATCACGGGCGTCAGCGGGTCCGGCAAATCGACGCTGATGATCGAGGTGCTGTACAAGGCGCTGGCCCAAAGCGTCTACGGATCGCGCGAGCGTCCCGGCGTGCATGACGGCATCGACGGGCTGGACCAGATCGACAAGGTGATCCACATCGACCAATCGCCCATTGGCCGCACGCCGCGCAGCAATCCCGGCACGTATACCAAGCTGTTCGACCATATCCGCAGCCTGTTCACCGAACTGCCGGAGAGCAAGATTCGCGGCTACAAGGCGGGCCGTTTCAGCTTTAACGTCAAGGGTGGACGCTGCGAGCACTGCGCGGGCGAAGGCCAGCTTAAGATCGAGATGCAGTTCCTGCCGGATATTTACGTCCCGTGCGAGGTGTGCCGGGGCGCGCGTTACAACCGCGAGACGCTGCAAGTCAAGTACAAGGGCAAGAGCATCGCGGATATTCTGGATATGACGGTCAGCGAGGGCGTGACGTTCTTCGAGAACATCCCGGCCATCCGGCCCAAGTTGGAGACGCTGGCGGCGGTCGGACTGGGGTACATTCGCATCGGCCAACCGGCCCCGACGCTCTCCGGCGGCGAGGCGCAACGCGTCAAGCTCAGCCGCGAACTCTCCAAGCGGGCCACCGGGCAGACGATCTACGTGCTGGACGAGCCTTCGACCGGCCTGCACACCGCCGACGTCGCCAAGCTGATCGAGGTGCTGCAATCGCTGGTGGACATGGGCAACACGGTCCTGATCATCGAGCACAACCCCGATATCGTGAAGGTGGCCGATCACATCATCGACCTGGGGCCGGAAGGCGGCGACGACGGCGGCTATCTGATCGCCGAGGGCACGCCGGAAGCGGTCGCGCAGGTCCGCGAGAGTCACACCGGGCGCTTCCTGGCCGATTATCTGGAGTGGGCGCAGTGCGGGGATTGAGGTTTGCCGCCCCCCCGTCGTTTACCTCACCCCTAAATCCCCTCTCCAAATACGGAGAGGGGACTTTTTTGTCGCGCCACTCCCCCTCTCCGCGTGTGTGGAGAAGGCCGACCAGAGGTCGGGGCCGGGGGGTGAGGTAAATTAGTGGTAACTTCTCGTGGCTCCGGTAGCCTCATACACATTTTGAATATACAATTACGGGAACTGTACCAGTGGAGGGGTGAGGTAAACCCATGCCCAATGACGCGCCCAATGACGACCCCGAACGCAAAGATCACCCCTATCTCACGCCTCCCGCGTTATGGGTCAAACTCAAACTCCTCGTCCGCCAGATGCGCCACGATCCGACGCCTGCTGAGGATGCGCTCTGGCAGCGACTCCGCAACCGGCAGATCGCGGACCTGAAATTTCGCCGCCAGCACAGCATCGACCGTTTTATTGCGGACTTCTATTGCGCTGAGGCCCAACTCGTGATCGAGATTGATGGCCCGATCCACGACTACACCCCGGACGAGGACGCGATCCGCCAGGAATTTCTAGAATCGCGGGGTTTGCGCGTGCTGCGCTTTGCCAATGACGACGTGCTGAGTGCGCTGGATGACGTGATCGCAGCAATAACCGGAGCGCTTTAACCTCACCCCTAAATCCCCTCTCCAAATACGGAGAGGGGACTTGTTTGCTATTTGCTATGCCATTCCCCCTCTCCGCGTGTGGAGAGGGGGTTAGGGGGTGAGGTAAACCACCAGAAAGGACACGCCACCCATGACCATCCCCAACTGGAAACCCTTCCTGGACCAATGGAGCCGCGCGATCCTGGCCTCGCCGTACCAGGAGACGTTCGAGCTGCCGCCGGACGTGATCGAGTCCGGCTGGTTGGGCTATCCGCCTGCCACCGAGGAACAGATCGCCGCCGCCGAGAAACGCCTGGGCGTCACGCTGCCGCCGTCCTACCGCGCCTTCCTCAAGGTGAGCAACGGCTGGCGGCATATGGGGCTGTACGATACGGGACTCGTGCCGGTCCAAGAGATCGATCTGGCGCGTATTGCCGTGCCGGACTACATCCAGCCCTGGTTGAACGAACTCACCGACGACGATACCGACTGGGAAGGCGTGGACTACCACCACCTGACCGACGCGCTGCTGATCAGCAAGGGCGGTTACAGCGAGGAACTCCTGCTGTTGAATCCGAAGGTGACGACGCCGGACGGCGAGTGGCAGGCGTGGCTGTTCGCCCACTGGATACCGGGCGCGCAGACGTATGACTCGTTCTGGGCCTTGCTTCAGGAGGAACACCGGCAGCAGGTGGACGACAACCGCACCGAAGCGGGGCGCGTCCAGCCCGGCGACTCGTCCCAGGCAGTAACGGCCAAGCTGCCCAATTTGCTCACCGCCCTGGACGAGCGCGTGGAGCAGGTGCGGACGGGGATAGAAGTGCATCCCGGCCATATCACCATTCCCAACCTCCAGGGCGAACTCGCCGGGCTGCAAACGGTGCGGGCGAAAGTGGCCGAAATTCCGGCGGACGCACCCGATCTGGCCGATCAACTGCGCGCGCTGGCGGCGGAATTCGATTTGCGGGCGGGCCAGTTGGAAAACCAGTCTCCTCCCGCGCCCCTCAGTCCGGCGGACGCGCTGGCGCTGATGGCCGACCCGGAGTCGATGGCGCAGCGGCTTGCGGAGGTTTTGAAGACCAACCTGACCACCGAGCGCGGCACGGCGCAGGGCTACCGGACCGGCGCGGGCCAGATTCGGTATTTCTTGAGCGAGCGCAGCGGCGGTTGACGGATCGGCGGCGCGTTGTCTACACTTGGGGCAGTATTTGCGCATATTGTCACGAAGCAGCAATGAGGAGCAAACCGCATGACCGAACCCAAGATAGCCGCTACATCCCCCGCCGTCGTGACGCTCGAACCGGGCACGTACTGGTGGTGTCGCTGCGGGCATTCGCAGAACCAGCCGTACTGTGACAGTTCGCACAAAACGGTCGAGGGTGATTTTTCCCCGGTAGAATTCACCATCGAGCAGGAAACCCGCGTGCGGTTGTGCCGCTGCAAACACACCGCCGATCAGCCCTGGTGCGACGACGCCCATAAAGCGCTGCGCTGATGGTGTAGCGCTTATCAATCCCCCGCCGGACCGGACGCGGCAGGCAGCGCGGCGGTTTCATATGGCGGGATCGCGGCTCTCGTTGGGCGTGGAATAGACCGGCGGCGGACGATCACCACGCCCCACAGCGTCAGGACACCGCCCAAGA
>JAFGTJ010000551.1 GCA_016934195.1 Anaerolineae bacterium
ATCTTGCCCAGTCCGCCGCCGGGCATGGTGTAATCGACGATGACGGTCGTGCGCGTGCCGCCGCCTTCGGGAACATGGTTCCAGCGCTGCGTGCCGGTCATCATGCCGTCCATCTCGTACAGGATGTAGTCGCCGCGCACCAGTTCCAGGACCGTCAGCGAGAGGTCCAGTGACAGCCCGGCGACCTTGTACGTCAGTTCGACCACGCCGCCCACTTCGGGATACGTGCCGTCGGGAATCGATTCGTCAATGCCAACGTACCATTCCGACACGCGCGATCCGTCCAGCGCGACCGCATCAATCGTATCGGTATCCGCGTTGAACACAATGCTTTTTTCGACCCTTGCCATCGGTAACGCCTCCTATGTTCCATACACTCGCTATATTTAGGGGGGCACACGACCTCGTGACCGGGCCGCCGCCTGACTCTTAGTATACGCGATTTTTACCGAAAGTTAACCGGACTCTAACATCAGCGGGGTGTTCGGAGTTGGGGGCAGGAATTTTTTCACCACAGAGACACAGCGAGCACAGAGAAAAAGACTTTTTTCTCCCTCTTTCTCTTCAAAAAAGAAACTCCGTGTTCTCTGTGTCTCTGCGGTTCATTTTTTTGCTCCACTATCCGAATACTCCCCGGCTTGATAACCGATTTGAAACTCTGGTGGGTTCACAGTAGAATAGCCGCGTTAGCCTGCTGCTGAGGGCGCATAGTTATTATGCTGCGTTTCATTGCCTATCTCACGCTGGCGGCGACCTGGCTCGCCGTCGGGATAACGCTGCTGCTGGCAGGGACCCTGCTGGTCGCGCTGATTTATTACCCCTGTTTGACTCCCACCGATCATTTGCTGGAATGCCGCGCGGTGAATCAGGCGATCTTTGAGCATGTTCTGCTGGAACGGCTGCCCCAGGGTGCGCTGGACATGTACCTGTTCGTGATCCCGGTCCTGCTGGTGGTGGTGGGCGGGAGCGCGTTGTTTGTCGCGCTGCAAGTGCTCGATCTGCTGTTCAAGCGCCAGCGACCGGGGCAGGTGGCGGTCGGCGTCGGATTCGCGGTTTTTTTCGGACTGATGCTGGTGTTTATCAACGGGTGGATCAACCGGGAAGCCCGCTCGCGCATCGACGAGACGCGTGCCCTGCTGTGCGCCGACTATTTGCCCGACGCGGTGCGCGCCAACGTGCCGGAAGCGTCCGATCAGCCCGGTTGTCTGGTCGTGACGGTGCCCCTCAGCGAGCATGATCCCATCCTGGTGAGTCCGGCGGCGGGCGCGTCTGCCGGTACGGACGAGGACGTTGATTCCGGCGCGGATACGGGCTTAGACACGGACACGAACACCGGGCCGCAGGCGGGCGATCCGGTGCTTGCCACCGCCGGTCATATCTTTTTTGACCTGATCGATCCCGGTTATCTCGACCGTGCCCGCCAGATCATGATCCTGTTGGGGGCGTGGATCGGGCTGTGGACGCTGCCCCTGCTGACCGAATCGACCGTGCCACCCGCGCGCGTGGCCCGCTCCATGGAGCAGGGGGAACGCAAGCTGGCGCGGGACGCCCAGGTGTGCCGCCTGTGTGGGGCGGTCAAGCCGGAGGGCGGCTGCGTGCTGTGCGAGCACCTGTTCATGTTGGAGGTGCTGTCCGGCGATTCCCCCCGGACCTATTCCTCGGAGGACCGGATTCCACTGGCGATCCGCGTCATCCCACAGGATGGGGTGCCGGTGCGCGATATGGTGATCCTGGTGGATGCCGGGCGTGCATTGGACGTGAGTCCGCAGGCATCCGGCGATTCCCCGGTGACGCCGGAATGGGCGATGCTCCCGCAGTCGCGGCGGCGCGGCGCGGCGGCGGTGACGTTTGAGGGGCCGCACACCGTTTCGCAGCCGAGCGAACTCAGGGTGATATTAAAACCGGCTCCGGCGGTGATCCGGCGACAATCGCGCCGCACCCAGCCGTACCCGGTGGTGGTCACGGCGCGCGGCAGCGAATACAGTTCGTCCAGCGCGACCGAGGAACTGAGCGTAGCCATTGAGCGCCTGCCCAGATGGTACGAGCGGCTGGCGGGCGGCGTAAGAGGCGCGTTGGTGGGACTGCTCAAGGGCGCGCGGTGGATCGTGGCCGGGATGTTGCGCGCGCTGGCCGCCGGGATTGGCCGGGCAGCCGGTGCTCTGATAGGGACAATTCGGGGAGAGCGCGACCAGTGAGACGCCGGGCGGTTATCTTGAGTCGGAGACTGTTCCCGGTCCTGGTCCTGGGATTGCTGGTTGGCGTGATGGCCGGGATCAGGGCCGGATCGCTGCCGGTAACGGCCCAGGATGATCCCGCGCCCGACTGCCGCGCCACGCCGGATAATGCGCGCTGCCTCGCGTTTTCTAATGTGTCCTTTGTGGACAGGCCCCGCGCGCTGTCGGTGTATCCCAGTTTCCGCAACCCCTTGATCGAAGTATACGTCCGGCTGACCTCGCCCGAATCGGACGCGACTACGGCCTACCTCTATCTGGACGAGGTGCAGCAGTGGGGCGTGCCGGGACCGGATCAGGCCCACTGCGAGATCGTATTGGTCGGGCTGGCGAAACCGGACGAGGGTATTTGCCGCCGCCAGATCGAACTGCCCTGGGCCGCCGACCAGCCCCAGCGCATTCACCTCTGCGGATTTTGCAAAAAGATCAATTTGCCCACCGAGGGCGAGCGTCCGCCCGGTGTGCTGCCGTTCCCCAAGCAGGGCACCGAAATTCAATACGGGCAGAAACCGCAGAGCGTCGGCAGCGCCGCCGAACTCACCGCGCTGGATCGGCTGGTAGACAAGCTGTTAAACGGGCAGTGCCGGAACAGCCTGTCCGGGGAACAGATCACGATGGAAAGTTTCGCGGCGCAGTTGGCCGTTTTCCTGATCTTCCACGATACCGCGACCGAAGGTGCCAGCGATACGTCGGACGCATGGCAGAAATTTAAAGAGGGCGGGCAGGCGCGTATCGACGACCTGCGCGGCGATTTTTTCGACTGCCTGCTGAGCGATACGACGGTCGCGCCGCCCATCCCGACGCCCACGTCCACGCCGCCGCCGACCGCGACCCCGGTTGATCCCAGTTTGCTGCCAACCGCGACGGCGACGCCCGTCCCGCTGCTGGATACCACCGTGTCCGATAACGCGGTCCTGGGCGAGTCGTTGGGCGAGGTGCTGGTGCGGATCGTGGGTCTGATCGTGGTGGCGGTGCTGGTGATCCTGCTGCTGACGGTCCGGCGCGCGCGGCTGACCCTGTTGGTGCTGTTGATCCTGGTGGGCGTGCTGGTATTGGTCTATTTGTGGCTGTGGGGCGGTTAACCATGCGACGATCCCGTTTTACCCGGTTAGCCTCACCCCAACGATCCCGCGTACGTGGCGCGCACACTTCCAATACGATACCGTTGGCGAAAGGTGCGCGTAGGGGCGCTGCTTGCCGCGCCCTCCCCAAAAACCAACCAGGGCGCAGCAAGCAGCGCCCCTACGCAAATGTGGCGGGGATAGGTTCGTCAATGGTATCCCCGGCGCGGAGAGGGCCGACCGGAGGTCGGGGCCGGGGGGTGAGGCTGATTACCTCGCTGCTCCTGCTAGTGATTTTGCTCATTCCAGCGATCACCCCCACCCCCGCCCGCGCGCAGGACGGCGGCGATCCCGGCGCGCAGACCAATACCAACGAGGGGAACCTGATGCCGCCGCAGCTCATGCTGGTGATCCTGCTGGACGATACCAGCACCATGCACAACGTCAATTCCGCCGCGTCTGCCGGGTATGCGACCGCGCGCGAACCGTCCGATCCCCGCGACACCCGCGATCAGGCCGTGATCGCCATGCTCAGTATGCTGGCAAGCGACCAACTGCGCGCCCACAAGGTCGCTGTGCTGCGCTTTGGGGCCGACGATGATTTCGAGTGGCTGGCGGCGGACGCTGATAACCCCTTTTACGTGGTCGGCGGCTCCAATTACGATCCAACCGCGCCCGCGTCGTCTTACCAGGAACTCAAAACGCGGCTGGATCAACGCTACCAGCGCGCCCCAACCGGCGGGCCGGGCGACATTGGCGCGGTGCTGGAAACTGCCGAAGCGATGGTCGGGCGGCAGATCGGCTCCGGCGATAACCTCAAACCGGCGATGGTGCTCATTACCGACGACGTGCCGATGACGGGTCCCTGGCGGCAGCCGGGCACCGCTAATCCCTGGTACGCCGACACAATGCCCGATCTGCACGATATCTGGCTGCGCTACATCGAGGCGATGGATACCGGCATTCTGGAAACGCTGCGCGGCTACCAGCAGTACACGGGTTACTGTCAGGCGGCGTTTGGCGGCGAAACCGGCGGAATCCCGGTTGCCGTGATCGGGTTGGGTAACGCCAGTTGGGTATCGGACACCGGCACGATCCTGGCCGGATTTGGTCCTGCCAGCTACTACCAGAGCCGGTTTGTGCAGAAGACGCGCGCCGCCAGCCTGCTCGATCCGGGCCAGATGCTCTATTATCCGGTCGATTTTAACCTGGACCTGGACGACATCGAACTGCGCCAGGACTTCATCGCGGCGGGCACCGATATTATCCGCGAGCTGCGCTGCATTCGCGCGCCGGAACTGCGCCCGGTGTCCCAGGCGGACGTGCTCACGTCTACGCTCGAACTGCCGGTATCCAACCTGTACCGGCAGGTGCGGCTGGTGATGGATATCGCCAATCCCGACGCGGCCCCGCCCGCCATCCAGACGGCAGCGGGCAGCGTGTATACCCGCGATGCGCCCGGTGATGCGCGGCTGGTCACGATTCCGCCGGTCGCGGACGGCGAGCCGGTGCGCGATATCTGGACCTTTGTGCCGGAGTCGGCCTGGGCCGGAACCTGGACCATTACGATCCCCGGTGACGCCCCGGCCACCGTGACCGCCGAGGTCGAACTGCGTTACAACGACCTGGAATTGATCACGTCCGGCCAGTTGGGGCAGCAGTACATGACCAGCGAGACGGTCGCGGTCACGCTCGAATTGAAAGCGGGCGGTCTGCCGATCAACGTTGATACCGATCCGCTGATCGATGAAGTCATGGGGCGGCTGGCGGACGGGAACTGGTTCCAGTTCCGCTACGAATCCGGCGTCTTGCAGCACAACCTGTCCTCGGAAGACAAATCCCGCGAGGGCAGTCTGTCGCTGGAAGTGCGCGTCGATTTTGACGATGCTTTGCTGCCGCCCGGTACAACCTGGACTCACACCTTCGAGCAGTTTATCCGGCTGGCCGAAGAAATCTCGATGGGCGATGTGGTGCCGCTCGATAACGCGGTCTGGACGTGCGAAAAGTCGGCTGATAACCGCGAATTCGGCCAGCGCGTCACGGTCGAACTGATCACGCCGGACAGCCTGAAGGATACCGAGGGGATTTTTAACTACGTGGCGGTGTGGGTCTACGCCGCCGACCCGTCGATCACGGGGATCGAGCCGGTGGGCCGTTTGCTGTGGCGGCAGTACAACGACGAGGCCGAGGGGGGCGGCGTCTCCAACGAGTTTAGCGGCGTGGTGCCGTGCGAGGTCCTGTCAGCGTCCGGGCAACCGGCGCGCATCTGGATTCGGGCCATTTTTGACGATGAAACCGAATTGTCGGGATCGCCCCGCCAACTATCGTATATTCTGAATCCGACCGCCACCCCGCCGCCGACGTCGGTGGTGCCGACCTCCCGCCCGCCGACGCCCACGCCACCGCCGCCCGCCGCGCCCGATCCGTTGGATCAGGTGAAGGATACCGTTGACGCGGACAGCCCGGTCACGCGGATCGTCCTGGTGATCCTGGCCCTGATCGGACTGGTGGCGGCGCTGCGCGTGCTGCAATTTGCGCGCTGGCACCTGATGCCGCTCAGCTACGTGTCGATCAAGGACGGCGAGAAAGGCAAGTTTGAGCCGCTGCTGCGCGGTATCTGGTGGGTATTCCCGGTGCGGCGCGGCTGGCGTATCACGGACCGGCAGGGCCGCGCGCTCTTTCGGATCGCGGTGGCTCCCCACAACCATCTGGACGTGCGGGCGTTCCGCGAGAATTCGCGCCTGAATCACCAGGCTTTGTCGCGCCGTTCATCGACGCGGGTGCCGCTGCGCCAGTTTGTGGTGTATGTGGAGACTGGCCGCGAGCCGGGCGGTATGGTGGACGCTGAGCCGGGTGGCGAGTCCGGCCCCGATCTGGGACTGGATACCGGATCGACCCATCGCGGGTATACTGTGCGCAACCGGCGCATCCGGCGGGATCGATAAGCGTGCGAAATGGCCTCACCCCCTAACCCCCTCTCCA
>JAFGTJ010000552.1 GCA_016934195.1 Anaerolineae bacterium
ACCTCGGCAAGTCCCCCTCTCTAGCTCTGCTGGAGAGGGGGATTTAGGGGGTGAGGCCGTGCCACCTAACAACTCGTTCGTGGCCCCTACCGGCGCAGCACACTTGCCAACCTATCACCAGGGCGTTATAGTTCGGTCGTGGCTTCATTTTTTGTACCTGTGGGGGAAAACTATTGTGAGCAAACACGGTAATTGTAACGCTTCAAATTTGATCAAACTGGCCGGACTTGGTGCCTATGTGCTTTTTTTGCGCCCGCAAATGTTAAAGTGGGGCACCCGGCTCGGTGAATCGCAGCGGCGGCTGCCCGGTGACGAACACGTCCCTGAACCAAACTTCCAGATGACCCACGCCATCAACATCGACGCACCGGCTGAGGCAGTCTGGCCCTGGCTGGCACAGATGGGACGCGAACGAACCGGATACTACGGGCTGGATATCTGGAATAACCAGAGTATCCCCAGTGTCACTTTCATTCGCCAGGATATTGGTGCTCCAGTAACCGGGATGGAAATGGACGGCGGCTACCTGATCATGGCATTGGAACCCAACCGCCAACTGCTGTTCGGCGGATTCAACCTGCAAAAGCCACTCACCCCGGCGATGGATATCACCTGGCTGTATTTGCTGGAACGCCGGTCAGACGGCAGCACGCGGCTGTTGGTTCGCCAACGATCTTTCGGCTACGGAGCATTGGCTCCGCTTTACAACCTGGGACACGAGGTTATATCATTCGTTCACCTGATGAAGCAGCTTCAAACCTTGAAGCAGTACGCCGAGAGCATGGCACACCTGGCTGCCCAATAACTGTTTGCTGTAATACGCTAATCGCGGCTGGCAATCTCCACTACGGCGGCGGCTTCCTGGGTTGGATGCCGGTGCACCGCCTGGGTTTGGCGGAGTTCGATCACACGATCCTGAATCTCGCGGAGATGCGCGCCGTAGAGCGGATACACCAGCAGCAGCGCGATCCCAACGACCAACGCCAGCAGCGGCAGAATGGATGAAAACAAGCGAATCATCGTGATCACGGCGTCCGGTTGGGCAGCGACATCCAGGTCCGAATCATACCCGGCCAATGCCAACCCCTCGCCCAAAATCAGCCCGGCCACAGCGGGCGGAAACCGGAAAATAAAGCCCAGGATACCCCGGTACATGCCTTCGCGCCGCTGGCCGGTCTTCACGTAGTCCTCGTCCACCACTTCGGCAAACAGCATATCCGGTCCCAACACCGTGCCGCCGATGGCCGTTCCCAACAGCGCCAGAACAATCGCCGTTGCGATCATGCTGCTGGCAAACAATAACGGAATAGCAAATACCGCCGCGAGCACCATCGACAGGAGCATCGTGGAGCGCGTACCGAAACGCTTAACGGCCATCTGCCACGCCACAACCGATACACCCGACGTAACAAACAGTGCGAACAATAATTGAGTAAGCTGGGCTTCTTCAATACGCAGCACGTAATCGGCGTAAAACGGCATGATGGCGACCAGCACTGCCAGGATAAACCGGATCATGAAATTGATGCCCAGCACAATAAGAAACGTCCGGTTGCTGAATACCAGCCGAACCTGCGCTCGCCAGGGTGGAGTTTCCTGCTGTGAAAAAACCGGGTTTTCCTGAATGCCTATCAGCGACATGAAGTACATGATGGCGGCCAATGTACCCCACATCCCGGCCAACGCGCCCCACCCCCACTTACCATACACGGTCGGCGTCAGCGCCACAGCGACCCCATTCCCCACCACAAACCCGATCAACTGCCGGATGCTCGACCCTTCCGCGCGGTTGCTGGTATCCTGGTACATTTCGGGAAACAGGGCGTCCTGGTTGAGAGTGATGATCGATTGCAGCATGTCATAGATGCTGATGATCACCAGGAAATACACGATCAGCGCCGTCGGGTGACTTCTATCAAATGGCGGCAACCATACCAACGCGAATGCGATGGCTGTTGGAATTGCCAGCAGACCGATAAAAAACCGCCGCCTGCCCCATCGGGTGCTGGTCCGGTCGGAGAGCCATCCCGCCACCGGGTCATTGACCGCGTTCCAGAATCCAAACGCGAACCAGCCGCGTCCCACCCACTGCGGCGGCAAGCCTTTTACATCCGTGTAAAAATACTGAATAAAAGCGTTAAACGTGGTATAGGTCAGCAACCCTGCCGCATTGCCAAAGGAATAGAAAAAAGTTCGCCAGAACGGAACACGTTCCGGCGCTGCGGTCTGGACGTTGTGGTCCGTGCTCTGTCCATGTCCCCGATCACTCACTCACCCACGCTCCCTCACCCACCCGAACGGATCATATCCAGGGTTAGAATATACGCGCCGCTGGTTGTACCGGTATCCCGGTCGAACCGCGACGCGACCAAAATATACATATCATCACGCGGCAAAATAAACTGCTGAATCAAGGCATCCTGATCGTTGCCGCCGTCGTCATCGAACATGATCTGTTTGCGCTCGCTGTCATAGAGCGTAACCAGGGCATCGAGATCACCGGACGCGCGTTCCATCGAAATACGGATCACGTCGCCTTGCTGCCCGAAAAATACATATTCCTCGGAACTGGTGGTATTGTCAATGATCCCGCTGACCGTAGCGCCGTAGACGATTTCCAGCGCTCGCCCGCCGACCACACCGGCTCGCCCGGAAAGTTGCAGCGAAAACCCGCCCACCCGCGCACCGCCCGGTTTCGCGGTATGAGTCGCCAGCAAGTAATACGTCCCGCTGGCGGGCAGGGTGTAGGCCGCAATACGCGCATTGGTTCCATCCCCGCCGTCGTCATCCTGAACCACTTCGTTCTGGTGCTCGTCCAATAACCTGAGCAGCAGATCAACCCCGCCCGACCGCAACGACAGCATAGCCGTGATCACGTCCCCCCGGCGCGCATTAAAACGATAGTAACGCACCGGGACATCCTGATCTATTTCGCCCTCTACTGTCATACCATAATCCATCAAACGGGCAGTTTCCAGGCTGGTCCCCAATTCATCGGGCGGCGTTTGCTCTACCGAAAGCGCATAACTTCCTTCTGTATCTCCAGCCCGATCGCCAAAGCGTGTGGCAACGATCAGGTACACACCGCTGCTCAGCACAGTATACCCGCGAATACCGGCATCGAGCGTACCTTCCGCCAGGGGATCATCGTCATTCGTCACCAGGACCAACCC
>JAFGTJ010000553.1 GCA_016934195.1 Anaerolineae bacterium
TGCTTCGTGGCTGACCATCCTTATTTTGCCGTCGATGAAGGCTCCTTCTTCGGTGGCGATGGCGGTCGCGCTGATATCGCCCCAGACCCGCGCCGTGCGCAGCAGTTGGATCTTCTTCCCGCTGACATTGCCGCGTACCGCGCCCGCGATAGCGATATTTTGGGCGTTGATATCGGCGGTAATTTTGGCTGTTTCACCCACCAACACGTTGCCCGCGATCTCTAACGTGCCTTCAAAGTCCCCATCCAGCCGCGCATCCGAATTGCATTTCAGGTGGCCGGATAGGGACGAACTGGCTCCGAGCACGGTTTCAAAACCCATCGGCTGGCGCGATGCCGGGGCCGGAGGGGGGAAAGCGTGTGTGTCGCTGGCGTCGGATTGCTGTTTGCGTCCGCTCAAGAATGACATGCGCGTCTATCCTTTTCACACGACTATTCATTTGCCTTGCCAGCTAGAGTCAGTAAAGCGTACCGGCGCAGGAACCGGGATTAGCTGGCCTCTACATCGGGATCAGGTATGGCGGTTACTTCTGCGGCTTTTGCGTTGCGTTCCTTCAGGTAATCGTGCAGAACGTGAATGACTGGCGGCAGCACTGATATGATGATGATCGCGGCAACGATGGGCAGCAGATAGCCGTCCGCCGCATCGCCCAGGAAATACCCCATGCTGACGACGCCCACAGCCCACAGCAGGCCGCCAAACACATTGTACGAGATGAAGCGGCGGTAATGCATGGTGCCGATCCCGGCCACAATGGGCGCAAAGGTCCGCACAATCGGTATGAATCGTGCGATCACGATGATCTTGCCGCCGTGCTTGTGGTACATTTCTTCGGCCTGGATGAGATACTTTTTCTTGAAAAACAGGGAGTCTTTGCGCTGGAACAGCCGCCTACCGACCCGTTTTCCGAACCAGTAGCCTACACTGTCACCCGACACGGCGGCGATAAAGCAGCCAATTGCCAGGATTGGATAGCTCAGTTCAACCCCCAGTGTATCTTGTAACTTACTGCTCCCGGCGATGACTCCGGCGGTGAACAGCAGGCTGTCACCGGGCAGGAAGAAACCGATCAGCAGGCCGGATTCGGCAAAGACAATTGCGAATACGCCAATATAGCCGATAGTGGCGATGAATTCCTTGAGGTCGAAGTCGATGAAATGTTCCATAGACTGCGGGCGCAGGTGTTCGGGTGAAACTCAGCGCCCCTGTTCCTTTCTCTATTTCTTCGGCTTTGTATGGTAAGCCTGGCTTCGTGTGCAAGCCCGAAGTGTACCATAACTCGGTAAGCACGCCCAGGGTCGGACTGTGCTATAATGCAGACAGTATTTGCGGACAATTAACCGGTTGTAAGTTTGGGGCGAATTGATGACGCGAACGTTGGTGATCGCCAATCAAAAAGGCGGTGTAGGCAAGTCTACCTCGGTGATGAATCTAGGTGTTGCGTTAGCCGAGCGCGGGTCACGGGTGTTGCTGGTAGATATGGACCCACAGGGCGGGCTGACGGCGGCTTTCGGTATCAATTCGCATGATATCCGGCGCAGCGTGTATTCCCTGATTATGTACAGTCATGTATCGCTGGCGCGCGTAATGCGCCCGGTGCGGGCCAATCTCGCGTTGGTTCCGGCCAGCGTGGACCTGGCTGCCTCGGAGATTCAACTGGCCGGGGCAGCGGATCGCGCGGTTCGGCTGCGCCAGTCGTTGCAGCGCAGCCGGATTCCGTTCGATTTTATCCTGATCGACACGCCGCCCGGCCTGGGGATTCTGACCGCGAACGGGTTGGTGGCTGCCGACGAGGTGTTGATCCCGGTGCAGTGCCAGTATCTCGCCATGCGCGGTGTGCGCGCCTTGATGGATACGGTGGTGCGGGTGAAGAATAAGCTCAATACCACGTTGGGCCTGACCGGTTTGTTTGGCACCATGTACCGTCCCGACTCGCGCCACGCACAGGAAGTGGTGGACGAACTGCGTGATGTGTTTGGTGCTAAGATGCTCAAGACGTTGATTCATTACGATGATGTAGTGGCCGAAGCGCCCATTGTCGGACTTTCGGTGCTGGAATATATTCCCCGGCATCCCATTGCACAGGGATACCGGGCGTTGGCAGAGGAGGTGGCCGGTGGTGGATGACAGGCGTGATGATAGGCTTGATGATCAGGAACGCCCCAGGGCATCTTTGCGCGGCAAGGGCCGCGAAATTTTGCTCGGTCAGCGCAATATATCTGACGCTGTGCCTGATGATGATGCGCTGGCCCCGGCTGAAATCGGGGATGCCCCGCCGGATACGGTAGATGCCGAGGCGCTGTCCTTGACGCCCGCCGAGGCCGAATCGGTGCTGGATTTTTCGCCTGACTCGTCCCTTGAACTGGTATTTCCGGCTCAGGATACAGCAGATGCGGCGGACAGGATCGGGGCCGTTGGTGTGCTGGATATTCCTGGCGCAGACGATCTGGTTGTAGATGATTTGCCGGTCCCGGATGACTACCTGTTGGATTGGATGGCGGAACGCGATCAGCCGGAAGCGGTTGATATGGCAGTAGATATGGGGATTGATGAGGTACCGGACGACATGGCGGACGCCGCCGCGCCTCAAGAAGCGGAGGAAGGTTATCCACTGGCCGAACGGGAAGCCGCGTTTCCGATTGTCGCGCAGCCTGTCACCTACCAGCCCGATTCCACCGTTGACATTTTAAATCCGCAGGAACCGGAGCTGTGGCCCGCTGAATTTCCGGTTGGTGAATGGCCCGAAATCGAAGCGACCGCTGACGGTATTGGGAATCTGCACAACGGCGGCCTGGTTGTACCGGAAGGTGCGGTCGAGAAACAGCCCGCGACCGGTTTCCCTGATCCGTTTCCTGCGCTGGAACGCCAACCATCCCGCGTGCTTTTCCAGCCGACGGAAACCTCGGATCAGGCGCTGCTGGCTACGCTGGTCAATGATGAGCGAATCCAGCGGCTCTTTGATCAGATCGAGGCATTGCAGGACCGGTTGGCCGAAGAAGTGTGGGGCGACCGCAGCAGCGCCGATGTGTACCAGCAGGAACTGTTGCAAGCCAGTTCGCTGCTGCTGCAATCGCGTGAAAACTACGATGATGCGCGGGCTATCGTGTACCGTGTTCGCACCGATCTGAACCGCCAGCGTAAAGTCGAAGCAGATGTAAACAAGTTTCGTCCCTCGCTGCACCTCTACTATCTTGGTTGGGTGATCGCGCTGGGGGTGTTGGCTTTGCTCAAAGCCCTGTTCGCCGGGGTTGCGGAAGCGGTCGGCGTGGGCATCGTGGCATCGCTGTATTATCCCACACTGCTAGGTGTGGCTGGCGCGCTGCTTTCGGGTTTCCTGACGCTGGAACGTCATACCACCAAGCTGCGTGATTTCGATCCGATTCACATTAGCTGGTATCTGTTCAACCCGCTGTTGGGTGGGGCAATGGGCGTGTTGATGTTCCTGCTGGCCTCGATTGCCAACGAAGACTTGTTTCAGGACACGGCCAGCGCTGCCGAAAAAGCGATTGCCTACTTGTTGTGCGTCGTGGCAGGCATGAATCAAAATCATGTCCTGCGCCAGCTCAACGACCTGCTCAAACGGTTTGATTCACAGCAGTAGCCGAATTGTTTTTGGACACAGATGAACCGGATTTACACCGAATCTTTATTTTTAATCTGTGTTTATCTGCGTTCATCTGCGTCCCATTAATGTTTGTTATGTCAGTCCAGGTACACGCTGTTATCCGGCGTCCAGGCTGGCACGCATACCGCCAATAGGACCATATCTGTTTCGCCCGCGTTAAAAATCTGATGGATTTTGTTCGGCAAAATGGCAACGCTGTCACCGGGACCCAACATAATCGTGTCGCCGTCGATGTCCAGGCGCGCCGTGCCGGAACGGATATAGTAGCTTTCCTCCGCGACCGGGTGATAGTGTTTCAACGAGCCTTTTCCCGGCGGGATCACGATTTCAGCCAGACTGTAGGCCTGACTGCCCCCGGCGGCGTGACCGATGAGTTCATGCACGATCTCGCCGTGTTCGCTGTTTAGCGGCGTGACATTCTTTGCGTTTTTGACGTGGGCAGCCATTGGTTGATGATCTCCTCCAGTGTGCCATCAGCAATCATGTCGTCCAGCGCGCGCTCGACTTCCTCAACCAACCGGAAGTTCCCTTCACGCAGGACAATACGATATCCTTCGGGTACGGTTGTTTTGGACGCCATGACCAGCCCGTCATGTTCGTTGAGGTAAAAGCGCACGCTGACCGTATCCACCAGAGCCGCGTTAACTTCCCCATTTTGAACGGCCCGCATCGCGTCATCCGGCAGCATGTAGCGCTCGATATCCAGCGAGTGCAGACGGCGCTGCCACTGCCGCGCCCCTAAATCGCCCGCCGACGCGATCTCGACCGCGACCGTACCGCCGTCCAACTGGCGAATGTGCTCAATGGGCGAGTCCGCGCGCGAGACGAGTACCTGTCCCGCGTCGAAATAAGGCCGCGTGTAGTGTACCCAGTCTTTGTATTCGGAATCAACTTGCAGACCGGAGATCAGGAAATCCACGTAGCCGGTATACAGCGAGTCGTACAGTCCGTCGAACCCCATAATCAGGATATGCGTCTCGACTCCCAACCGCCGTCCGATTTCGCGGGCGATGTCGGCCTCGATGCCCGTAATTCCGTCTGGCGTCCATTCGGCGAACGGTGGGTAATTTGGGTCCAGTCCGACGTACAGGTCGCGGTTGACCTGTACGCGATACCATGTACCATCTAGTGGTCCGAAACGCGCACCCGGTCGCGTCCAACGCCAACCTACCAGCAGCGCCAGCACGAGAATCAGCCCCGCTAACGTCAGGAAGGGGCGCTTTTTGATCCAGGTCTGCCCCTGTTTGATAGTCTGCCGGATGCCGGTGAAAGTAATCGTGATCGTCATGGCTGGTACGGATTCTCCCACCCGCGCGCGTAAGCCTGGATTGCTTCGTAAATAGGCTTGGCGTAAAAATCGGACGATACCAGCGCGTAGTAGGCGTCCCGGCGGTTGCGCTGATCAAGCGGCTGGCGGAAATTCCAGATACATAAACGTTCCGTCCAGGACCAGTCTTCAACCATCTCGAAGGCTTCCAGGGTATAGGCGATGCGCTGACCGGGCCGGACGCTGACGGCCCAGCGCGGATCGTCGCTCCATCCGCTTTCGGTGATATAAATGGGTTTGTCGCCGTCGCCGTAGCGTTCCATGATGGCGCGAATCAACTCTACCCGGCGAAAGTTGATTACCGTCGGGTCGGGAGCCATGTCGGGCGGGTTAGTGAAGCCGTAGGTATGGGCCGACAGCACATCAAAATACGCGCCCGCCCCGGCTTCGTACATGCGCTCCAGAAAACGCAGATCATTCATGCCTGAACCGCTGTCTTCCGGTTCGAGCGTGGGAGCCAGCGCCCCACCCAATACCAGAATATCCGGTCTGGCGGCGTGCGCGGCTTCATACGATACGCGCAGCAGTTCGGTATAGGCTTCCGGGTCTACGCCGCGATTGCCCCACTCAATGCCGAGATTGGGTTCGTTCCAGATGATCACGCCTTCGATCTGGTCGCCGTACCGCATTACGAATTGCCCCACGAACTCCGCGAAGTCGTCATAGTAGTCTTCGGTGATGTAGGTCATGTTGGTGACTTTTTCGTGGACCGGCGGACGCGCCCAGGCGGGAACGAGTCCCAGCCGCGCCAGGACGGTGATTCCCTGGTTCTGGGCGTGGCGCATGATGCGGTCGAAGTGCGCCCAGTTGAATGTGCCGCGCTCGCCTTCGACGTAGGGCCAGGGGAAAAATTCTACAATGGTAGCGGTTCCCATTTCGCGGACCATTTCCATATTGCGCTGGATTTTCCATTCCTGCACTTCGTCGGTCAGGCGCGTGTGAGTACACACGACCGGGTGCTGCGTTTCGACCATTTGCGGTGGTCCCAACGCCACATAAGGCGAGGCCGGAGCCAGCCAGCGAAGCAGGTAGGCCAGGATGTACAGGCGCGCAGCCAGGGATATCAGGTTGATTCGCATAGGCAACAAAATAGGCGCATGACGGCCAGTGACGGTGATCCACGAATGGTTTCACCGCGCCTGACTGCCGATACGCCCCCCAGGGTTTACCGGTTGGTTTGGGACTCGTTCGACTTATTTTTTGCTTTTGCCGCCGTTAGCACCCAGGTCGGTGATCTGGCGGACAATGGACAACAGCGTCACGGCCAGGCCCATCATATCCATGGTCTTGATCTTCTTGGGCGCTGGGTCCCCGTTTTCTTCTGCCGCGCGGACGTACAGGTAAGCGGCGAGCAGTCCCACCACTAACCCGGTTAGCCCGCCGACGAGTAACGTGCTTGACTTCCAGTTTGATTCTTGAATTTGTGATTGCTCGTTAGTCATAAAGATTATTCCTTGTGTACAACGTCCGGCTGCTCCGCCGGAGACTGTAACTGTAACAGCACGCGCTCCCATTTGGCGACTCGCGTGCTCAGATTGCCAAAGGGCCGGGCCAGCCGGGGCGCGACCTCGTCCGTTTTGAGGGCCACCCGTTCGGTTACTCGACGTATGGCGCGCAGCGGGCCGGTCGCGCTGGCGTGCATTTTTCCAGCGCCATAGGCCGTAACTGCCAGCAGCAGGTATGGCAGCACGCACAGCAGCACCAGCGGGAACGAGATAAACAGAGTGGCAACGACACCCATCACCACCGTGATTCGCTGGCTGTCCATGCCGTCAGCAGCAGCCACTAGCAGTCCGATGCACAACAAAACTAATCCCAGCGCAGGCAGCGCGACCGGTAAAATAATCCGGTAGCGCACATCTCGCCGGTGTTTTCGGACCGGAGCCGGGTTGGTGAGATTGGATGGTGTGCTCATAGGTGTCTCCGAGACACATTCTAGCACGGAACCGGTGATCTACCAATGCTTCTGTTAACGGTTCCGTGCTGTGGTAATCCTGATAGCCAACCTATCCGCAAATTGCTACCGTAGGGGCGTTGCTTGCTGCGCCCAGGCAATTTACGGATAGGCAGTCTTAGTCTGTCACCAAAACGCGGAAGAAGTATGTCGCATCCTGTTCGGCCCAGGTCACGCGCACTGCCATGATATAGGACCCCGGCTCCGGTGTAACAACGAACAGGATGTTGTTATCGCCCCGCTGAATTTCCGGCTGCCCGGTCGGAATGCCGTTGTCGGTCAGGTACTCGATCCGTACCTCAAGCGGGCGGTCGCCTGCCAGCGCGATCTGGACCGATGATCCGCGCAGCAAA
>JAFGTJ010000554.1 GCA_016934195.1 Anaerolineae bacterium
GATGGAGAAAGGGGGAGGGGTTGTGCGTGTTTGAACCATTTTCCCCTCTCCATTTCAAATGGAGAGGGGGCCAGGGGGTGAGGCCGCTCTTCGTTCATTCTGCAAATAATTCGCCAACGATATCGTTTACGGGGATGGATTTAGGGAGGGGTAAACTCACGGGACAACGGCCAGCCAACAGCCTGCTAGAGTGCATAACACGCGCTATGCACCGAAAAATTAAATCAGGGCTGGCTATTTCCGCGCCTCGATCACCACCCAATCGCCCTGAATGCGCCGCCGGACCGGAGTCAGTCCCGCTGTCCGCAGCGCGGCCTCTACCTCATCGGCCTGATCCTCAATGATCCCGCTGAAAATCGCCTTGCCCCCGGCGCGCAGCGTATCTGCCAGCCCGCCGCCGACCAGTTGGATGATCACTTTCGCCAGAATGTTGACCAGCAGCAGGTCAAACTGCCGCCCTGATTCGCGCAGTAATTCCAGGCTGCCCTGCTGCACGGTGATCCGGTCCGCCACGCCGTTACGGGCGGCGTTTTCCTGTGTATTGGTGACGGCCAGCGGGTCAATGTCCAGTCCCAGGACCGCCCCCGCGCCCAGTTTGAGCGCCGCGATCCCCAGGATGCCCGATCCGCAGCCCAAATCCAGCACTTCCCCGGCGGACCAGTCCGCGAACAGGTCTTCGATGCTCAGCAGGCATAACTGGGTGGTGGGATGCGTGCCGGTCCCGAACGCCATGCCGGGATCGAGCACCAGCATGATATCATCGGCCCGCTGATCGTCCACCTCGGCCCACGCCGGACGGATATACAGCCGCCGTCCCAACCGGACCGGGTGATAGTGTTTTTTCCATGCCTCGGCCCAGTCTTCTTCCTGCACCACGTTGAACACCGGCTCCGGGATCGGGTACAGGCGGCTCATGAAATACAGCGCTTCGCGGAGCTGCTGTTGGGCGGCGGCGGCGCGGTCGTCGTCGGGAAAATAGGCGCGCACGATCAGGCTGTCGGCGGGCGGGATTTCGTCCGGCCAGACTTCGCTCGGAAACCCGGCCTGTTCGATGGCGACGCCCTGGTGCCCGTAGCGGTGCAGCACATCGGCCACCGCTTCGGCGGCTTCGCCATCCACTTCCAGCGATACTTCGATCCAGTTCATGTTATTGTCCTTATGGAGAAAACGAATAGACTTCGCACAATCTGTAGGGCGGGACCCATGTGTCCCGCCGCTGATGACGACCGAACGGTCGATCGGAGGCACACGCGGGTGCCTTCCTACAACAGAGCTACCATGAATAACATTATACGGATTTTCTAGATTTTTATGATTGTAATTTGACTTGTAACGTTAATTGTGTTATTATATTTTTGACGGGGTTCCACATCAACGCGTGCTGAACCAAACATCGTAGCCCCATCGTGACCAACGGACCCCGTCCTCCTCCTCAAAGTGATACGCGCAAGGGAAACGAGCAGCCCAATAAGCTGCTCGTTTCTCGTGTGTTGCGCCGGAAGAGATGGCCCTAGCCGCCGAAAAAGTCCGACAGCCGGTCGATGAAGCCGCGTTCGCCCTTCTGCGGGATGACCTCGCGGCCCAATGTCTCGGCCAACTGCTCGAACAGCGCGCGCTGCTCCTTGCTGAGCTTGGTCGGCACATCGACCGTCACCACGACCATCTGGTCGCCGCGTCCCGCCGTCGTTCCGTCGCGCCGCAGCTTGGGGATACCCTTGCCGCGCAGCCGGACGATTTTGCCGGACTGGGTGCCTGCCGGAATTTGAATGGATTCCTCGCCGTCCACCGTCGGGATCGTGATGCGGTCGCCAAGCGCGGCCTGCGCCACGTTGATCGACACTTCCAGAATGATCTCGCTGTTGCGGCGCTTGAAAAAGTCGTGGGGCGTGACGTGCAGCACAATGAACAGCGATCCCGGTTCGCCGCCTTCGGTGCTCGGTTCGCCTTCGTTGGTCAGGCGGATTTGTGTCCCATCATCCACACCGGGCGGAATCGATACCGTCAGGGTGCGGGCGCGGTGTACAACGCCGCCGCCGGAGCAGTCCGCGCACGGCGTATCAATTTGCTGGCCCCGGCCATGACAGCGCGGGCAGGTGACGGTATTCACCACCTGGAAGCCCAACGTCTGCTGCATCCGCCGGACCTGCCCGACCCCGTTACATTCGGGGCAGCGGTGGGTTTTGGTGCCCGGTTCGGCCCCGCTGCCCCGGCAGCGTCCGCACTGTTCGCGCCGCTGGACCTCGATATCAACTTCCGCGCCGAATACGGCCTGCTGGAAGTCGATAGTCAGGTCATAACGCAGATCGCGCCCTCTGGCCGGACCCCGGCGGCGGCCAAAACCGCCAAAGTTCCCGAATAATTCCGATAGAATGTCATCCAGGCCACCAAACCCGCCCGCCGAGTTAAAGCCGGGGAAACCACCCGGCATCCCGCCGTTGACTCCGGCGTGCCCGTAGCGATCATAGGCGGCGCGCTGGTCGGGATTGGAAAGCACCTGGTACGCTTCGTTGATTTCCTTGAAGCGTGCTTCGGCGTCGGGCGCACTGCTGACGTCGGGGTGATGTATCTTTGCCAGACGCCGAAACGCCTGCTTCAGGTCGTCCGGTGAAGCGCTGCGGCTTACTTCCAGGACTTCGTAGTAATCTCGTGGCATGGTGCGTTCCGTCATTATTCCGTCGCTGCTCGCTGCTCAACCGATAAATACCAGATCGATTCTAACCCAGAATCGCGCGCATTGAAAAGAGCCGCCCGGCGGCTCTGATACGAATTTAACACAATAGGGTGGGACGGGCTGTAAAAAAACCGCCTGGAGCGTGTTATGCACTATAGCGGACTGTTGGCTGGCCGTTGTCCCGTAAGTTTACCCCTCCCTAAATCCCTCCCCGTAAACGATACTGTTGGCGAACGGATTGGCCCCTATCCCCCCGGCCCCCTTTCTCCATCAGAGATGGGGAAAGGGGGAGGGTTTGTGCGTGTTTGAACCATTTTCCCCCTCTCCATTTCGAAATGGCGGCGCAACCTGCGGTTGCGTTGGGGCCAGGGGGTGAGGCCGC
>JAFGTJ010000555.1 GCA_016934195.1 Anaerolineae bacterium
ATGGCCGTGCTCAAGGTGATGGCCGAACAGGGGATCGCGGTCCCGCCCGAACGCGCCGAACTGGACACGCTCGGCCTGAATCACCTGACATGGCATCGCGGGTTTCGCATTGATGGCGAGGACGTCTGGCCGCAGATCATGCAAAATTACCTGACCAGTGAGGACACCTACTACGTGGGCGAGTGGGATCGCGGCACGATTGAAACCCTCCAAATGATCCCCAACAGCTACCTGCAATATTTCTACTACACCGCCGCCAAGATCGCCGCCCAGGACGCATGGCCGCCCTCGCGCGCCGAACAGGTCATGGAGATCGAAAAGGACCTGCTGGCCCAGTACGCCGAACCGGATCGTTGCGAGCCGCCCGAAGGTCTGATGCAGCGCGGCGGCGCGTATTATTCGACGGTGGCGACTCAGCTTCTCAACGCGCACTACAACGATCTGGGCGAAACACACGTCGTCAACGTGCCGCACCGGGGCGCGGTCCCCGGTTGGCCGGAGGACTGGGTGCTGGAAATGCCGTGCGCCATTCGCCGCGCCGGGATCGCGCCGCTGCCCGCTGCGCCGCTGCCGCCGGTCTGTTTCGGTCTGATCGCGCAGGTCAAAGCCTACGAGCTGCTGACGGTCGAGGCGGCGGTACACGGCGACCGGGACGCCGCGTATCAGGCATTGCTGGCGAATCCACTCGGCCCGTCGGCGGACCGGGTGCAGGCAGTGCTGGACGATCTGTTGGAGACGCATCGCGCCCACCTGCCGCAGTTCTGGCCGGAGGGGTAAAACGGCACGAGCCGACTCTCCCTCTTTCTACGCCTGCGATGTTGTTGGCGAACCTATCACCGTCGCGTTGGTGTAGGGGCGCTGCTTGCTGCGCCCTGTTTGTTTTTTGGGGAGGGCGCAGCAAGCAGCGCCCCTACGTGTACCATTCGCCAACGGTATCGCCTGCGGAGAAAGGGAGTGCCCGGCGGTGAAAATTATTCGGTATTGGCCGCACCGTCTGCGCCGGACGTGCCGCCCGGTTCCACCACCTGGAACTGGGCCTGGGCCAACCGCTCACCGTCCAGCAGCAGGTCCACCGTCCAACTGCCCGCCGGGAAGGTCGCGCCATCGGGCACAATCGAGCAGTACGCGCAGATATTTTCCCAATCCTGGGTGGGGACCCAGCACTGGATATCATCGAAAAACAACTCGCCGTTGACTTCCCACCGCGCGCTAAACGTCGATCCGGCGGGCAGGTAGTTGATCCGCGTGACCACGTAAATCGTGTCTTGCGTCGGATCAAACGTGGCCGTAATCCCGGCGGCGCAGTCGTCCTGATCGCGCCCGGTGGACGTCACGGTCTGCGAGAAAAACGTTTCCCGCGTGGCGGGGTCCGGGGAAGGCGTCATCGTCGGGACGCTGGCCGGTTGATCGGCGTTATTGCCCTGTGGGGGCAGGGGAGTCGGTTGGACGACGGTGACGCCCGCGCTGCCGCCGCCTTGCAGCACGGTCAGCGTCGATTGCAGCGCCAGGGCGCGCAGTTCCGCCGCCGTTGCGGTGGAGCGGGCGTTATTCACTTCGGCATCCAGGAGAAAACTCTGTGTGGCGGTGAGTTGCAGCGCGGCCATTGTCAGCGCAGGCGTGCCAAATCCGGTCAATGTGCTTTGCAACTGGGCATTTTGTGTTTCCAGGTCGTCAATTGCGTCCTGGTTGGTGATGGTATTGCACGCGGTCAATAACATGACCGGGATCACGGCCAGGATCATCAGCCACACACGATACGAAAAACCCATCTGTTTCTCCTTATAGCGCGTCCGGTTCCCCCCCCAGCCGTTATTAGTTAGTGGTTTTGAGTTATTAGTTTTTGGCCGGTAGCATATGATCGTGTCTGATGCAGGGCGTGTACGAACTACTCCCCACGCGCGGCACGAAAAACCTATCATTCCCAACCACTTACTAAAAACCCAAAACCAGAAACCAACCACTCTAAGTCTAGCGCAAAAGATGCAGGTGTCCTAAAAACAGCGAAGCCCCGCCGGTAGGGGCGGGGCTTGCCTGGGTAGTTAATACCGAAAGACGATTACAGGTTGTTGACGATGTTCGAGAAGATGTTGCCGATGGCCGGGCCAAGCAGGGCCAGAATGATGATAACCACGACAGCAACCAGGACCAGGATCAGAGCGTACTCAACGAGGCCCTGACCTTCTTCACGTGGACGGTACAACATAGGATGAATCCTCCTGATAAGATGGTATGATATACCCGAAAGGTGCTCTCATAGTAGCACGCAACCGCCGTAGATTCAACCCCAAAAGCGTAAAATTGATTTTTTTTCACAAAATCCCAACGTTTATCTCGGATAATCTGAAAGCGAGTTTCATGCAGAGATATTAAAGAAATAATTAAATGAAAATTGTCGCCCGGTTCGCGCTGGCGGCCCTGACAGAGTAGTATCAGGAAGACGTGGGCCGCAGGATAGACGCCCACTCAAGCACCTGAAGAGGACACACATGACACCCCCTAAAGACTTCGATTTTAACATTGTGGATGCCGCGTCGATGCCGGTCGCGCCGCTGGATGTGCGCGCGCTGGACATGGCGCGCTACGAAGCCTTCGCGGACGAGGCCGATCAACGCTACGCCGACTTTTGGACCAAAGACGAGGGCATTATGGTCTGGCAGCGCGTGCGCGCCGCCGAGGTCTTCAGCGCCGGGTGTCGTGACATGGAAACCTCGCTGCGATTCCAGATCGGTTGTCTTCAGCGTTCCATGGACTACCTGACCGACGCCCCGACCTATCTCGAACCCTGGTATGGTATCGGCACGATTGGATCGGCGTTTGGCGGCACCTATTTCTGGGCGGAAGGGCAGTCCCCGGCGATGAAGCCCGTCTACCACGCGCTGGACGACGTGCCCGGCGATCTGGCTCCGGCGGATTTTGACGATGTGCCGATCATGCAGCACACGCTCACCATGATCGAGTATTTCCTGGAACAGACCCAGGGCCGGATTCCGGTGTCGTGGTGCGATATCCAGAATCCGCTCGACGTGGGGACCGAGATCATCAGCACCACCGCGTTCATGATGGGCTTTCTCACCGATCCCGACCGGATCAGGCGTATTCTGGCGGTGCTGACCGATACCTTGATCGCCTTCACGTTGCGCCAGAGCGTATTGATCGGGGACCGGCTGGCGCGTCCGGGGCACGGGTTCGCCTCGTCGCGCCGGGGCACGGGCATCGGCATGAGCACCGACAATCTGGTCATGATC
>JAFGTJ010000136.1 GCA_016934195.1 Anaerolineae bacterium
CGCTTCGAGCGCGAAGCCAAAGCCGTCGCCCGCCTGTCCCATCCCAACATCATGCAGGTATACGACTTCGATCAGGCCGAGGATGGGCGCTGCTTCATGGTGGCGGAACTGCTGCGCGGTGATGATCTGGCAACCCGCATTCGCGCCAAAACCGCGCACGGCGAACGCTTCTCGCTGGCAGAAGCGGTGAACATTACGCGCAGCGTGGCCGGGGCGCTGTATTTTGCTCACGAGCGCGGCATCGTCCACCGCGATATCAAGCCCCACAATATTTTTCTGACCGATGATCAGCGCGTGGTCGTGACGGACTTCGGGATCGCCAAAGTCATCTGCGAAGGCCAACTGACCGCCACCGGCACGACTATCGGCACGCCGCATTACTTCGCGCCGGAACAGGGCAGCGGCCAGGAAATCGACTTCCGGGTGGACATTTACGCGCTCGGTGTGGTCTTCTACGAACTGCTGACCGGCCACGTTCCGTATGACGCCGACTCGACGCTCGGTATCCTGGCGCAGCACGCCCAGGCCCCGATCCCCGATCCGCGCGCCAACCGTCCCGAACTCCCGCACATGACGACGGTCATCATCCGGCGCGCAATGGCGAAAGACCCGAACGCCCGCTATCCCGATATGTTGGGCTTCGTGAACGATCTCGATGATCTGTTAAACCCCGACGGGCTTGAAACTGCGCCCGACGCCGGAACGGTGCTGCTGAAATCCGCCACGCCACCGCCGACCGCGCCCATTCCCGGCAGCGCCGCCGATCCGACCCTGGTCGATACACCGACCGGCCCAAACACCTCACCGTCCACGCAAAAACCCAAACGCGCCAACCTGTGGCTCCTGGTCGGCGCGCTGGCAGCGGCCCTCATCGTAATTGTGATCGGCGCGCTGACGTTCGGTGGGGGTGATGATAACGCGGATGACGGCGGCAGCAGCAACGGCGGTTCCGATTCCGCTGCCGTGACCATCTCGCCCGCCGCCGAGGGGGAATACCTGTACGTGGTCGCCAACTTCGCGGGTGATGACGACACCGGGATCGACGCTACCCGCCGCATCGTCAATACGCTGAGCGCCGACCTGTTGGCCGCCATATTGGGCGAACGCTTCCGGCTGGAACAGACCGACCAATCCATCACTACCCGCGAGGAAGCGGACGCGCTGGCCGCCCAGACCGGCGCGCTGGCCGTGATCTGGGGTGTGCAGGACGCCGCCGGGCTGGAAGTCGTCGTGCAGGCGCACGGCTACCCCGACCGCACCCTGGACGAACTGCATTTCATGATCCCGGCAGGCGACGATTTCAGCACGGCGGTCGCCAACGAAGCCCCGCTGTTCGCGTCACTGTACACGCAAGTCCTGTCCACCCAGCGCCTGATGTATGATGTGCAGTTTATTCCGCTGTTGTTGCTCAACCTGAACCAGTGGAGCCTGAACGAAGACCAGATGCAGCACATTACGCCCAGCACGCCGCTCGACAATTACGTGCTGGACCTGATTATGACGTTCAGTCTATCCGGTTCCGGCGAGGAAGCCGACGCCGCCGCTACCGGCGCGCTGCGCCTTGCGCCCGACGATCCAATGCTGTATTTCCTACGCTGGACCGTGAATGCACTCCAAATCAAGCGCATGGACCGCGCCTGGGACGACGCGCGGCAGTTGGAAACCCTGCTGCCCCCCGGCAACGGGTTTGCGACCTGGACCATAACGGCTACCGCGTTTTTTGATGACGACTATGAATACATCATCGACTACACCGACACCATCGAGGACCATAATTCCGAAGCCTTCCAGACTGCGTTCTTTTACCGCGAACTGTCGCTATTCCAGCACGGCCAGTTTCAGACCGTCCTGGACGAGCTAAACGCCGTGAATCCGCAGGACTTCGAGGCATTCACGGGTTTTCCGGCCTTTGAAGCGATCCGGGCGCTGGTCTACGAGATCAACGGCGACGAAGCTGCCGCCGAACCCGACCGGGAAGTCGTGCGGACCAGCCGCTTGCTCGAACAGACGGTTGAAATGTTTTCCAGCGTGTACGACATGATGTCCAACACCAACGCACCCCCGGTCGCCATGCTGACCTACGGCGGCTATGTCAGCGAAGTGAATCGCAGCGCGACCTTTGCCAGCATGATCTACGAAATTGCGCTGCCCGCCCACCCGGACAACTACCTGTTAAACTGGCGGATCGGCGTGGTGGCCGAACAAGCAGGCAACTACCAATACGCTTACACGCGCTATATGCACGCAGCGGAAAACGCCCCGGTGCCCTTCCCTATCGTGTCGTACCGGCTGGCCCATCTGATTCACGAACACGGCGATGCGCTAAACGATCCGGCGGACGTGTGCGGCATCATCGTCACCGCGCAAACCGGCGTGCGGACCGATCTCGATTTTTACGCGCCACTGCGGGACCTGATCGCCGCGCTGCACCAGGAGTTGGACTGCTAGCGTGCTCACCCTGCATCTCGAACCCTACGACGACGCCGTGTCGATCCGTGACCGGCTGTCGCTGGTCCATACGTCCAAAGAGGCGGCGGTGCTGCTGGTCTGGCCGGACCGGGGCGTACCGCTCCGCCGCAAACTGGACCTGCTGCTGATCCAGCGCCACGCCGACCGCCTGCGGATTCTGATCGCGCTGGTGACGGATGATGCCGACGTGATGGATTACGCCCGCGAACTGAATATCTCGGTCTTCCCGGACGAGCAGACCGCCGGAATGCGCCGCTGGAAACGTCCGCGCCGCAAGGTTTTCACCTCGCCGCGCGACCCAATTACAAAAAACGCCACTTTGAACGCCATCGCGGACGCCGTGCAGCGCCAGCGTGCGCCCCTCTCGCGGGAAGCGGCACGGCGGCGGCAGGTCGCGCGGTGGATCGCGTTTGGATCGCTGCTGGCCGCGCTGGGACTGGGCCTGCTGCTGATCGCGCCAAGCGCCAGCGTGACAATCACGCCCGCCAGCCGCCAGGTCTACGAATCCGTGACCATCGTCGCGGACCCGAACGCCACCGACATCGACATCGAGAATTTCCGTATGCCCGCCGCCGTTGTCCGGTTGCAAGCCACCAGCCGCGTCACCGTGCCCGCCTCCGGCGTCGAATCGGCGGGATCGTCGCTGGCGCAGGGACTCGTCACCTTCACCAACCTGACCGACCAGCCGGTGCTGGTCCCGCTTGGCACGGTGCTTGCCACCAGCGGCACCTACCCGATCCGCTTCGAGACGCAGATCGAAACCACCCTGCCCGCCGGGGACGTGGTGCCGATTCAGGTCCCGGTCCAGGCATTATCCACCTAC
>JAFGTJ010000556.1 GCA_016934195.1 Anaerolineae bacterium
ATTAACACCCTGGTTGTGACCAATGCGGCGGGCGGCCTCAATACCGGATTCGACGCGGGCGACATCATGGTGATCCAGGACCACATCTTCCCGCCCGGTATGGCAGGCTACCATCCTCTGCGCGGACCTAATATGCGTACATTCGGCCCACGTTTTTCGATCCATACCCGCAGCTACGACCCTGAACTGCGCAAACTGGCGCACAGTATCGCCCAGGCCAACGGGATCACGCTGCGCCAGGGTGTCTATGTGTCACTGGCCGGACCGTCATTCGAGACACCCGCCGAGGTGCGAATGCTGCGCGTGTGGGGCGGCGACACGGTAGGCATGTCCACCGCACCGGAAGTGATCACCGCCACACACGCCGGGATGCGCGTCTTGGGCTTCTCGATGGTCACAAACCTGTCGTTGGACGATAACGAAGCGGTGGACGAGGTAAGTCACGAGGAAGTGCTGCGCATGGGCCGCGAGAACGTGCCGCGCCTGGTGACGGTGATCAAGGGCGTCTTACAGCACATGCCGCCTTATGACCCGGCTAAGATGGAAAATCACCCTGAATCATGACCAGTCTCGTCTTTGCCATCGAGCAGATCGCCCCTGGGCTGTACCTGATCAGCGTGGCCGGTATTCTATACATGGCCTTCGAGCTTCAGCGCGCGCGGCACAAACTGACCGTGTCCCAGTTCAAGCTGGAACGCGAAATGGCGCAGGCGGACCAATCCAGAGCGATCACATTCGGCGGACTGCTGATCGAGCTACTCATCGGGGTAGGGGCCATCGCTAACCTGATGGCCCCTACTCTGCGCGATATCCAGACGGGAGACATCACCGGCAGCCCGGTCATTACCCGGTTTGAAACCAGCACACCGGCCAATAATCCACCCATTTCCCTGAATGCAGGCGGCTCCGGCGCAGAAGACCTGGCTATCTTTTCGACCCCCCCGCCGACCAATACCCCGGTTGGCACGATCCTCCCTGATGCGCCGGAGATAGTAGGCTGTCCGCGTGACAGCGCGTGGATTCACATCCCCGGCAACGGGCAGCTCATATTTGAAGCAACCAACGTCATCGGCACGGCCAGCGTAAGCGACTTCGCGTTTTACAAGTTTGAGATTAAACCGGCGGTTCCGGGCGCGCAGTTCGCGCCTCTCAGAGAAGGCGATTATACGCAGCAAATAGTGGGCGGCCCATTGGGGCAAATCCTACCCTGGGAGATTCCCAACGGCGAATACCGGTTCCGGCTGGCGGTGTTTGACAATACGCGCACGCTGCGCGCCGTATGCGAAATAACAATTCACATCAGCGACCCACCGCCCACACCGACTCCCATCGGAGGCGGGCCATCGACCGTTGTGCCCCAATAATAATGCGCTGGAACGCCCGCTAGCGCAGTCCGGCCAGGAAACGCGCGCGGCGATATTCTTCCGGCGTGTCAATATCACGCAGAATCGTATCGGTATCGACTTCTACCAAACCGGTTTGGTCCGGGTATTGTTGGATCACGTCACGCGGCGCGCCGTGTTCCAACGCCAGCAGTTCCGGCCAGAAACGCCGGTCGATCAGGACCGGGTGTCCGCGCTGCTTGCGGTGCGTGGGGATCACGATATCGCCCTGCCCTCCGGCATACGCGGTCATCACCCGTGTGACAACACGCCCGTCCAACATCGGCTGATCGCCCATCACGACCAGACAGGCCGCAGTCGAATCCGGCAGCGCGCGCAGTCCAGCCTGCAACGACGACAACATCTCGCCCTGCGCAAAATCGGGATTATAGCAGGTCCGAACCGGCTGTTTGTGCAGCACGGCGCTTACCCGGTCGGCCCGGTGGCCGGTCACAACCACAATTTCTGAAACACGCGCCGTTACCAGCCGGTTGACAATCGCCTCGATCACCGTGCGCCCATCCCAGGGCAGCAGCGCCTTCGACTGCCCCATGCGCGAGGATGTGCCCGCCGCCAACACGACCGCCGCGACGCGCCGTTGGCGCTCCAATACCGGGTCATCCCCGGCAGCTTGCACCGCACCAAGCGCCACCGCCTCAACCCGTTCCGAGCGTAGAATCAGGTCAGCGACACGGCGCGCCCGCCTGCGTTCATACGCAGTATCCGGCACCTTATTCACCAGCGCGACCACCCGCGCCGATTCCGGTACGCCGCGCAGTCCCAATTCAGGATCGCGGATTGTCAGAGCCATCCAGGGCGGAATTAGCTCGGCCCCATCAGGAAAACCGTACCGCTCCTGGACGCGCGCCGCGTTATACACATGCTCGTCATCCAACGGGCGGCCCAACGCATCGATTCCGGCCACCGGCACTACCAGCGAGGCGTCCGGCGGGATTACCGGCTCGTGTTCATACGGCGCTTTCAGCGGCAGGCGGCGCGCGCCATCGGCCTCGATCAGCAGCACATCGGAATTCACCGAATCGACCAACCCGGCGATCAGGTCGGGATGCAGTCCAAGCACCCTGTCGTGCATGGGATCCAACGCGCCGTAGAGGAAAACAAATCCGTGTTCGTTGAGCCACTGCCGGACAGTTTCATGAGTCACATTGGCTGCAAGCGGAGCCGCAAACGGGGCAAGGTCAACCTCATGGCGGGCGATATGTGTCGTCGTCGTAGCCAGCACGCGCCATCCCTCGGCGCGCAGTTCAGACGCCAACCGGAATAAGGCCGAGGTTTTGCCCCCGGCCCCCACAAAAGCTACCACATCGCCACGCCGGACGCGCAGCGCCTCACGCAAACGCATTGATTTTTCCCCGCACTAAAAATTACTATCGCACGGTCTAAATAACGCCGATACCATGCTCACGCAGCGCCATCACGACGGTTTCCGGCGTCAGCGGAATCCGGTCTATCCAGACACCGGTCGCATCGTGCAGCGCCGCCGCTATCGCCGGGGCCAGCGAGATAAACGGCATCTCGGCCATACCGCGTGCGCCCCAGGGTCCCCTGGGATCAGCGTATTCCAGGATCACCGATTTCACTTCGCGTGGAATGTCCCAGATGGTGGGGATCAGGTAGGTGGACAGGTATGGATTGAGAATGCGCCCGCCCTCGGTGATGAGATTTTCCATCACCGCATAACCGAGCGCCTGCACAACCGCTCCTTCGACCTGTCCTTCAATCAGCAAAGGGTTAATGGCTTTGCCCACGTCATGGGCCGATACCACGCGCACCACGTCCACATGGCCGGTTTCGATATCGACCTCGACCTCGACAAACTGCGCCATATAGCCGTAGCAAAAATTGGGATCAGCCTGCCCGGTTTCGGGATCAAACGGCGTCGTTTTCGGCGGGCGATACTGGTAAGTGGCAATAGCCGGACGCTCCTCGGCATTCCATTTTTCTAAGGCGCGCTCCGCCGCGCCCTTGATCGCGTTGCCCGCCATAAACGTCAGGCGCGAAGCCGACGCGCTGCCCGAATTGCCGGTATGGGCGGTATCGTGGCCGATAAACTCGACCTTTTCCAATGGCACGCCCGCCGCTTCTGCCGCCATCTGGGAAAACGCGGTATGCGCGCCCTGCCCCACGTCCGCGCCCGCCTGATGCACAATAACTCGTTCGATTTCCGCCGCGCCGTGCAGTTCGACGGTGGCCCAGTTTTCCTCCGGCGCACCGAAAGAAAACCCGACATTCTTAAAACCCATCGCCATCCCGATCCCGCGCCGCCTGGCCGGATTCGAGGGTTGGGCAGCGGGGGAACGGGTCCAGCCGTGCGCGCCGTGCTGCCAGTAATCGCTTTGCGCCGCGCCGTCGGCCAGCACCCGATCCAATGTCACACCGGGCGGCAGCGGCGTGCCTACCGGCATGATGCTGCCATCCTTGAGCACGTTGCGGGCGCGCAGTTCGACCGGGTCCATATCCAGCGCAACGGCTAATTTATTCATCTGGCTTTCAGCGGCAAATGCGCCCTGCGGTCCGCCAAATCCACGAAACGCGCCGCCCGGCACGTTGTTGGTATAAATGGCGTAGGTGTCCACCTGGACATTCGGCACGAAATACGGCCCCGTCACCATCAGCGTCGTGTTGCCCAAAACTTTCGTGCTGGTGTAAGCATACGCGCCCGCGTCGGCGAAAACTTCCGATTCCGCCGCCACGATCAGACCGTCACGAGTCGCGCCCCACTTTACCCGGAGAATCATGGGATGGCGTTTGTGGTGGCCGATGATCGATTCCTCGCGGCTCCATATAATCTTAACCGGGCGCTGGAGCTTCATCGCCGCCAGTCCCAACACCACCTGGACCGACATATCCTCGCGCCCACCAAACGCGCCGCCCACCGCCGGGTAAATGATGCGGACCTGTTTTTCCGGCAAGCCGAGCGCATGGGCCACCTGCTCGCGGTCTTCATGCACCCACTGCCCCGCCACCAGGACCGTCACACGGCCTTGCTCGTCGATGTAGCCCAATCCCGCTTCGGGCTGCAAATAGGCGTGTTCCTGGAAGCCGGTGCGATATTCGCCCTCGATCAGAATATCGGCCTGATCCCAACCGGCATCCATATCCCCGTGCCGGATGCGGTAATGGACCAAAATATTGTTTTCCGCGTGATCGTGCAACTGCGGCGCGCCATCGGCCATCGCCACCAACACGTCCGCCACAACCGGCAGTTCCTCGTACTCGATATCAACCAGTTTGGCAGCTTCAGCCGCCGCCGCCTCGTTATCCGCCACCACCAGCGCGACCTGATCGCTGATGCAGCGCACGATATCCGCGCCCGCCTTATTGCTGCCAGGACCGCACAGCACCGGCTGGTCAGGCATAATCAGGCCGTATTCGTTGACCGGCACATCCTTCGCCGTGAATACCGCCACCACGCCGGGATACGCTTTGGCCCGGCTGGTATCAATGGCCGTGATACGCGCATGAACGCGATCCGCGAAGCGGATTTTCATCCACAACTGGCCGTCCATATCCACGTCGCCGGGATAGGGCGTTTCGCCCGTTACCTTGCCCAACGCATCGATCCGGCGCGCCCGCTGGCCGACCACAAAAGTATTATTTCCCACGTCGAATTACGCTCCTACTCAGAATCAAATTATTTACGCGGTCGCTGGCGTTCGCGTTTCTTGGCGGCGCGCAGTTGTTTTTTCATGTCTTTGATCGACTCCGACTTGGCTCCACGCGGCGGCTGCATCGTGCGAACCGCTGCTGTGGACGGATCGGTCCCAACTGCCACTGCTGCGATAAACATGAATAACCCCATAAAAACCAGCCACAGAATCAATGCCGTCACGTAGTCAAACGACTTTTCGGGCAATCCCCCAGGGTTTGCTTCAAAATCCTCGATCTGCCGCTTGAGACTGTCACTCTGACTGGCCCCAAAATCCAGCAGCGCCGGGGCCAGGAAAAAAGACACCAATCCTACCAATATCGCCAGTGACAATCCCATCACCGGCAGCCAGGCCGACTTTTTTTTCTTCTTGCCATGGCTGGTTGCTGAGCTTGAGGATGATTTCCGAGCCATTGCTATCACTCCCTAATCTAGCCAGCGTTCCGCACGGCCTTCTCGAATGCCTCTACAATCTTGTAGTAACCGGTACAACGGCACAGATTGCCAGTGATGCTCTGCTCAATCTGGTCACGGGTCGGGTGCGGGTGTTCTTCAAGCAATTTCGCGCCCGACATCAGGAAACCGGGCGTACAATACCCGCACTGGACCGCCCCGGTTTCGACAAATGCCTGCTGAATGGGATGCAGCACACCATCCTGGGCCAGTCCTTCGACGGTAACAATCTCGGCTCCATGCGCGCGCGGCGCAGGCACCAAACAGGCCATGACCGCCACCCCGTCCAGGAACACGGTGCAAGCGCCACATTCGCCCTCAGCGCAGCCTTCCTTCGTCCCGACCAACCCGATATCCTCGCGCAGAAACCGCAGCAGAGTCTTGTTGATACCGCCGGTTCGCGTATAGGTCTGGCCGTTCACAGTCGTCACAATGGTATCACCGGCGTCGATCTCGTGCCGCACCCCGTCCGGCAGCGCCTGCTGTACCTGTCCCTGCTGCGCGCCCCACAGCATAGCCGGATCGTCGGGCCAGTCCGCCCGCTCCGTACCATCCCGCAGCGCCCGCAGCGCCCGCGCCACCAGGACCCGGCACATCTCGATACGATAGCCTGCCGTCCCGCGAATGTCGTCAATCGGCGTCGGAGCCGCTGCCGCCAACCGCGCCGCCTCGCGGATCACATCGTCAGAGAGTGTCTGCCCCTCAAGGTATTGTTCCACTACCGGGGCGCGGAGAATAGTTGGAGCCACACTGCCCAGCGTGATCCGGGCGTGGGTAATCTGGTCGCCGTCAAAGCCGAGGATCACGGCGGCATTAACCACCGAAATCGCCTGCGCATGACGCAAACCCAGTTTCAGAAAAATGCCGCGCTCACTGCGGGCCAGAGTCGGGAACGTGATCGCGGTCAACATTTCGTCCGGCTGCATGGTCGTGCGACGCACGCCCTGGTAAAACGTGGGGAAATCCAACGTGCGTTCGCCCTGTTTGGAGGTGAGCGTCACCGTCGCGCCCAATGCCCACAGCGGCGTGATGGTGTCGTTGGCAGGACTGGCCGTAATCACATTACCCGCCACCGTGCCCCGGTTGCGAATCTGCGGCGCACCCACCGACCATGAAGCCTGGGCCAGCGGCAGCGCCCGCTCGACTATCGCAGGATGGCCGACCAGGTGATTGTGCGTCACCAATGGCCCCAAACGAATGCTATCACCGTGCGCGGTGATCCGGTCCAGACCCGGTATGCGCGTAATATCGATCAGCGTATCCACGCCGGACCGCTGGCCGCGCTCCAATTCCAGGATCAGATCGGTCGCGCCCGCCACAATCCGCGCATGGTCGCCCCGCTCTGCCAGGAGATCGAGCGCTTCCTCTATCGACGTAACACTATAGTAATTTTGCCACATAGTCCCATCACTTTATATCGGACAAATCCAGTACCATATACGGGTTAATGTTTAACACCGTCGTGTGCCGGAATACCGTTTCGCGCGTTTTGCGGTTATCCCAGGTATCAACGTGCCCGTGAATCAGGTAACGCGGACGCGCCCAACGCATCAACCATCGAAACGACCGGAATCCCCGGTGGGCGTAGTCATCCGGCAAATCATGAATTCCCTTTGGCGGGGAGTGTGTTACCATCACATCCACGCCCCACCCATACACCAACCGTCGCAGCAGCAGGCGCGGCGTTAGCTTCAACACATTGACCAGCATTTCGATATCGGTATACTGTACCGCGCCATTGTTGTAATTGATCGAGCCTTCCAACCCGGCAAACGAAATACCGTTAAACGTTTTGATCCGCAAATGCAAATCATCGCCGCCGGGCTGCGGGGGAACATAGCGCGTATCATGGTTGCCGCGCACGTAAAATAACGGCACCATCAACACGGTACTGAGGTATTCAAGATACCCGGCGGGCATATCACCACAGCTTACCAGGAGATCAACATCCGAGAACTGCTGCTTCAAATACTCCACGTTCAGCAGTTGCGGCACTTCATGATCACTTACCATCAAAATTTTCACGTCAAAACTTTCGTCAATCAAATCGAACTATTGTGATTTCAGCGGTTGCCCCGTACCATTACGCAGCACCATCACGATCTCGGCCAGGATGCTGAGCGCGATCTCTTTGGGCGTCTCGCCGCCCAGGTCCAGGCCAACCGGCGTGCGCACTCGCATGAGCGTTTCTGGGCTGATCCCGGCTTCTTGCAACGTTTTGCTGGTCAGCAGCCAGCGCCGCCGCCCCCCGATCACGCCGATGTAGGGCGCATCCGTTGCCAGCAGCGGCGGGAGCAGGTCCTGATCCACAATCACCCCGCGCGTGATGGCTGCCACACAGGTCACATGATCGATGGTAACGTGCTGCGTTAGCTCAGCAGGCGCAGCCTCCACGTACCCGTCCATACCGGGAATCTGCTCCGGCGTGGCATAGCCGGGGCGATCATCAGACACGATCACGCGGAAATCCATCCATTTTGCCAGTTCCGCGACCGCTTTGCCCACATGCCCACAGCCCACCACTAACACCGTCGGCGGCGGCAATAACGGCTCAATAAATACGTCAACGGTCCCGCCCTGCATCGACGGATCGCCTGCCTGAAGATCGGTCAGATTATAACTCAGCAGGCGAGTTTTGCCGTCA
>JAFGTJ010000557.1 GCA_016934195.1 Anaerolineae bacterium
CACCAGCACGCCGACCGTCATTCCAACTCAGACATCCAGCCCTACCGTGACTCCAACAGATACAGCCAACCCAACTATCACCCCGTCAGCAACTGATACGCTTATCCCACCGGCCACATTTACGAGCACAGCCAGCCCGACCGCGTCCGCCACCGCCACAAATACGCTGCGCCCAACCGTCACATCAACCCGTACCCCGAATCCAACGATCACACACACACCAAGCCCAACGGTCAGCCCCACACCAACGTCCACCGAAGCTATCGCGCAGCCCGTCATCCCGACCGCGACTTGGCCGCTGCCATCACAAACATTTACGCCATTTCCCAGTCTGACACCGGACGATATCGCAACTCGTCAGGCGCAAACTGTCGAAGCGCGCGATCCAACTGCCACGCCGGGTGGCATTTACACCATGACGCCGCGCCCGATTGTGACCGTTACCCCGCCACCGGCGATCACGTCCGCGAATTCCCCCGTGAACACGCCCGCAGCCGGAAACGGTACGATCTACGATCCAAATGCAGCACCGGCCACCCAACCCGCGTTGCCGGTTGGACCGGGTGGCGATACCGGGCCGGGCAGTTCCGCGCCGCTGCTGCCGGAACAGTCCTTTATTGTAGTCAGTTTTGCGGGACAGATTGTGCCGTTATTGGACTTGAGCGGAATCAACACCGGCAGCAGCGCGCCCTTAGCGCAAGGGGAAGTTTTCGGCGTGAGCGCAACCGGGCAGGTTGCCGCTGTAGGACCCGATCAACAGTTGTATGTCAACGGCGCGCCGCTGCACACGTCACCTGCCAGTGAATTCGGACTGCCGCCTAATCTCACCATCGAGGATATTGTGTGGTCACCGGACGGAAACCGGCTGGCGTTTCGCGTGGACGCAATCAATCCCAACGAACAAAACGCCATTAACAGCGGAGTGTGGGTCTATGAACCCGGCTCCAACCGTTCGTGGCAGGTATTCCGCAATACACACCAGGGACAGGTTGAGCAGTTACACGAACAGCAGCAAGCGCTGGCGATCCAGTGGTCGCCAGATGGTGGCGGGTTGGTGATCGCCGTTACAACACCGCTCGGTCCGGCCAACGTGGTAATGTCCACGTTCCGCGATATCAACCAGCCCGCCACGAACGCACCTATTGACCCGCTTCCGTATGCGTTTGCGACCTGGACCGCCGATAGCACCGCCCTGATCGTCAGCGGCTACAAGTGGAACGAAATGACGGTAATTGGGCGCGTGGCAATAAACGAATCCCGAACTTATATGCCATATCTTGTCCAGGCGACCAGCGGATTGATCACACAGGCTGCTGTCGAACTGTACGACCGGCGGATCGCGTTTTTGGGTGGGCCATCACCCGGCGCGTTCGCCTTGTATGTGATGTGGCCCGGCACACCACACATCCAGGTATCCGGCACACTGGACGGGCAAATTCTCAGTGCGGAATGGAACCGCGAGCGGTCCGCCGTGTTGGTCACAACTCAAACTGGCGCAGGTTACCGATTATGGCTGGTACGCATTGATGGTACTACGCAGGATATTACGCCAACGGTGGGATTTCCTGCGGCGGTCCACTGGCGCTAACTAAAAAACACCCGCAAGCCGGTGACAAACCGCCTACGGGTGTTTTTGCTACGGGGTAAAAGACCCCCCTGCTACCAGTTCCGCGAGCCGGTGTAGTAGTAGGTGTGCTGGCAGTTCGGCTCACTGCTGAGCACCAGCACCATCGTCATATTCAACGTTGTTTCGCTGGAGAATGTCAGCGTCATCGTGATAGTACCGGTTCCCAGAACGTTCGGGCCGGAATAGTAGTACACGTTGGACCGAGTTTGGGTCAGGGAATACGGGCTGGCTTCCATGCCGCGCCAACTGATGCCGCCCGAAATCGGACCAATCGCCGCGAGGTGATCGCAGAAATTGATCGCCGGAGCGCCGGAGCACTCGCCGCTCAGGTTATCCGAACCGGGCTTCATCTGCCACACGGAATTCGAGGTGGGAGCCAGATCAGGACTGGCGGCTGTACCACCTCCAGCGGGTGGAGCGCCGCCAGGGGGTGCAACCACGACCGGCGGTGCTTCGACTTCGGCAACCGCTTCACATGCGCCAATTGCCCGCACAGCGGACTGGGCCACCCAGGATTTTTGCGCGCCTGTAACCAGTTCCCACCAGGGCGCACCGTCAGGATCGTTGGCCCAACCGCTCACCACGTAGCCGATATCTGGCCTCATGCTGGCGATTTCGCCGCGATCCGCGCCCGGACCGACGCGCAAGGCTACACCACTGCCCGTAGACAGTCCAACCACACACGATAGCTCACCGGGTAATAGTGCCAGCGGCGCTTAGGCAATATCGGAGAACGCATACGATATCAGACCAACCGGGGTTGTGGTTGGTGTCAGACCATCATCACCACCCATGTTCACCTGGACCACGCCGCCTACCGCAACTTCTTCCGAAACGCCGCGCGCGGTCACGGTGGCCGAACCCGTTACGGCGAGAACTTCCAGATTTTCACCCGGTACGGCGCGCAGCAGCAGCACCGCGTCAGAAAATTCGATGTTAACCTGATTCACCTGCACCCTGGCGGGCTGTTCGCCGGTATAGTACAGCATCAGGCCCGATGAGGCCGCGCCGCACATATCCGTTGTACCGGTGGTCAGCGTGAATGCTTCAAACGGTTCTCCGCTGGCCGGGACTGCCGACGTGACATCATCCGGCAGCAGCACTTCGAGTACACTGGCATCACCTTCCCAGTTGATCAAGGGCGCAAACGCCCACGCCACGCCGCCGTCTACCTGGATACGCAGCCAATCGGCTTGTTGGTTGCGCCCATCGGCTACCGTCTCCTGGCCGGGAGCCAGTGTACCCACCAGCTCGTAGGTGATCCCCGCGCCGTTGCGCAGATTCACGTCCGATCCGCCGCCGTTCCACACCTTCAGGGTGGGGCGATCCGGTGCGGTTAAAGCCGGGCGCGCGACTTCAGTTTCTCCGAACAGGATCGCCGTAACCGCTGCGTCGCTGTTTTCCGATAACCCGGCGGGTAGTGCCATCAGAGCTGCACCCCACTCAGGATTGCTCGTTGTCGCCAGCGCATCCAGTGAGTCAAGGCTGACTCGTTCGTCACCGGCAGACCCCAGACACGCTTCGCCGCGAGCCAGATCGCCACAGGTATCCGCGGCGGCTGCAACCGCTGCCGCCACAATCGCGCTACATGTATCATCACCGCCGCCGCTCTGAGCCGATACGCCGGGCACAGGCGCGATCTGGACGCCCACAACGGCCACCAGTACTACCAATACACCCACTAGCACACCAAACCGAGAACGCATAACACTTTCCCTCCATTAATCCAGGCTAGGATTGTTGAGCCAGTCACTATATAATCTCACGTTGGTTTGCACGCCATTAAGGAGCATACACCATGTCCCGTTACTTGATCCTGCTGGCCGTTTTGTTGGCCCTGATTCTCGCCGCCTGTGCCGACGAGGGCAGCGCCCCTGACGCCGTTGAAAAATACCTCAAAGCCAAAATTGCCAGCGATGCCGACAAGCTGGTCGAACTCTCGTGCAAGGCATGGGAGGCGCAAGCGCAACTCGACGCGGCCCCCTTTGAATCGGTCAATGCCGAACTCCAGGATATGTCGTGCAAAGACACTGGCAAAGATGGCGAGTATACCCTCGTGACGTGTGCCGGTACACTGGTCATCGAATACCGGGGCGAAGACCCTCGCCAGCAGGACCTGAGCGAAACCACCTACCGCGCCATCAAGGAAGACGGCGAGTGGCGCATGTGCGGTGAGCAATAACGCCACACTATAAACTGCGCTAGTCCTCAGCGACCGCTTGCAGCACGGCATCCAACGCTTGCAGTGTGACCAGATTCCGCACGGTAAATCCGGCTTCCAAGTTTGGCCCGATAAAGTAACACGCGGCCCCGTCGGCAGGTTCACTCATGTGCGTGGTTTCCACCGCATCGATTCCCTGGTTGGGCAGCGGTTCGAGCGCCAACCACAGGTTGATCAGCGGCACGTCGTAATCCAGCGCGGCCTGTACGACGATCTGATTGTACAGCACTGACTTTTCCGGGAATTCGGGCCGGAACGGGAACGTGCTCACAACCGGCAGCGTGCCGTTGCGCATCGTTTCCGCGATGATGGCGCGCAGGAAATAATCGAACTGGGACTCGTTCAAATACTGGACGTCATTGGTTCCGAACATCACCAGCGCGATGCTGGGCTGCGCGATGCGGAATTCGCATGTCAGCGGCGATTCGCCCGCTTCGCACGCATTCGGATTAGCCCACAGGCTGTCTAGAATGCTGGCGGTATTGAATCCACCCGCTGCTGCCTGACTCTCGCGGGAAAACGAATTCAGGTCGCCATCCATAAACTGATCGATGACCGGCTGAAGATCGGCGTAATCGCCCAGATCGTAATCTGCTTCGCCAATCGGGATCAGGAATTTTGGATGGTGCGTCATACAGTCGCCCACCTTGATAAAAGCGTGCGGGTTATTGCCTGCCGCGATCCCTTCCCGGTACAGCGTGACCGCCTGCGCGCTGATCTCCGGCACAATGGGGTACGCGGCCAAATCAATCCCGGCGACGGAATCTGGGTCAAATTCTCCCAACACCGGGTCGGGAATGGGCGCGAGAGTCGGCGTAGGGTCCTGCGCTGCTTGCGCGCCCGGTCCGATTGCCAACCCTAACGCCGCTGCTGTCAGAATGAGCAGCATCCCGACTGGCAATATAGATTTTTGCAACATATTTCTCTCCAATATCATGCTTTTATCTCTGCGAGTTTACACCGAGCAAGAGATGGTGTAAAGTGAACGTTGGTTTTTCCAGGTTCTTATGCGATTCCAGAACGTATCCCATTGCCTATATTGCCTATGCTGCGCAGACTCGTTGTTTTCACTCTGATTGTTTTAACACTGATCGTCGCATTTCCCACACGGCACTATCTTGCTGAAGGGCAAAGCGACGGGCAGGCCCGCACCCACTACGCTGTAACCGTCTACAATGCCCCGGATCGCTCAAATCCCATCATCGGGGTATTAATACCACAAGCTAAAGTCATCCTTGAAGCGCGTAACGCCGATTCCACCTGGGTCCTGGGACGCAGCATCGACGGTATGGTACGCGGTTGGATGGAAAGCCGGTATCTCGATCTGGACGCCGGAACTACGATCAACATGCTCCCGGTGGGCAGCGAGATATTGTTCGTGGACACTCTTCCAACCGGCGACTATAGTACCATCGATCTGTACAATTATCCGGTCCTGCCGACCGTGACAGAACATACCCGCATGATATTCGAGTCAGGGCGCGCGCAGGGCCGGGATTTGGACAGTCTCTCCAAAATTGGCGACTGTATTTCGGATAACAGACATTTTCTCAGCCCGTTTGGATGGGGTCAATACAATCTGGGCATTTATGCCCAACTTCAGCCCGTGATCGATCATTACGGTGTATCATTGACCTACGACAGTCAGTCCGCTTATAACGGACTGGTGACAAACGCGGCGCTCGATCCCATTTTCGCTAATTCGCTGGCCTGTGAACCGGGCGAGTCGCCGCTGCGCTGCGAATACCGGGTACACAATTCCAGCGTAGCGATCATCATGTTCGGCGCGCAAGACTTGCTGTTCACCAGCCCTGACGACTTTGACCGGAATCTGCGGCAGATCGTACACGAAACTATCCAGGCTGGGATTATCCCTATCCTGAGCACATTCCCCGGCAACCTGGACCTGTGGACGCGCGCAATCCGCTACAACCAGATCGTGGTGCAGATCGCGCTGGATTACGACATTCCGCTGATGAATCTGTGGCGCGCGCTCGATCCGCTGCCCAATCATGGGCTGAATACCGATGGGCGTCACCTGAGCCTACCGCTGACCGATTCGGGCGATCTGACTCAGCCCAATCTCCAGAAAGGCTATCCGCTGCGCAACTTGATCACGTTGCAAGCGTTGGATGTAGTTTGGCGTGGCACGATGAATTAGCAAAAGCAGCAATTAGACGCACCGGGCTACATTGGGTAAAGTGGTCGCCGTTTACAAGTAGCGCTCAAAAAAACACTCCCAGGTTGTAAGGAGAAACGGTTCACATGGTACAAAAAGCGCTTGGTTTGATATTGCTCGTGATGCTGCTGGCTGCCGGTTTGGGTATATCGGGCGCGTCGGCCCAGGATGACTACCACGCCCGGACCATTTATATGCTCAATATGCGTTCCGGTCCCGGTGAAACCTATGACGTGGTAGCCGTGATAGATTCCAACACTTACCTGTATTTGGAAGCGCGCAGCGAGGATAACGTATGGGTGCTGGGCCGCACGGTTGACGGCGCGGCGCGCGGGTGGATGGCAAGTCTTTACATGGCTTATACGCCCGGTTTCAACGCTTTCAACTTGCAGGTGAGCAATGAAGTGGTATCCGGCGCTGTGCCACCGCTTGCTGCCGAGAATGCGGCTCCCGCCGAACAAGCGCCCGCCGCAGAAAACGCACCATCTGTCGATGCGGGTCCCGGTGTGGTGCGTGCCCGCACAAATTACCAGATGAACGTGCGCTCCGGTCCAGGCACGGATTATGCCCCGGTCGGATTGGTGGATGGCAATGTAAACTTTGTCCTGGAAGCGCACAATGGCGACGGGTCGTGGGTGCTCGGCCATACCGAAGACGGGCAACTGCGCGGGTGGGTCGCGGGTGAGTATCTTGCGTACCTGTCGGGCAGTGTCACCAGTTTGCCAGCCAGCAACGAGGTCACAACCGGCGCTGCGGCAGCATCCGGCGGTGATGGGGGCGGCGAAGGAACGGTAAACCCCGACGAACCGCCCAACCCGGTGTATGATGGGGTGAACATGGGACCGATGGACCCGGCCCTGATCGCGGATATCGACCTGACCGCTTACCCGGAAGTTGGACGATCCACCGGGCGCGCGTACCAGATTTTTCTGAACGGGCGCGAGATGGGCAACAACCCGAACGTGATCGCCAAAGTGGGCGATTGTTCGACCGAACACTGGCAGTTCTTAAGCGTGTTTGCCTGGGGCCAGTATAACCTGGGGGCCTACCAGGATTTGCAGGGCGTGATCAACCACTTCGGGGAATCGTTGGGTTATGGCAGCGAAGCCGCGCACAACGGGTTCAATATCAACGTGGTCGGCGGGCCGGAATGGGGCAATCCGGCGGTCTGTGAACCGGGCGAATCGCCGCTGGTGTGCGAATACCGGATTCACAAGCCCAGCGTAGCGATCATCATGTTCGGCACGTCCGACCTGCTGGTCATGACGCCCTACGAATTCGACTTTTACCTGCGCAGCATCGTTCAGCAAACCATTGACCGGGGCATCATTCCGGTGCTGAGCACGTTCCCCGGCAATCTGGAATTCTGGAATCGCACGTTGATCTACAACCAGATCGTGGTGCGCGTTGCCACCGACAACGACCTGCCGTTGATCAACCTGTGGTTGGCGCTCGAATCGCTGCCGAATCACGGTTTGGAACCGGACGGGTTCCACCTGGGCAACCCATCAACTATCGCGGGTGATCTCACCGAGCCGAATCTACAAACCGGCTATGCCATGCGTAACCTGATCACGCTGCAAACCCTGGACAACATCTGGCGCGACGCAATGCAGTAAAAAGCGGCAGTGTACTACCAGTGCCGACTACCACAGGGGCAGCAAATACCGGCTGCCCCTTTATTTATCTCAGGAGCGATTGCCCATGCCGCATTCCGTCATTACACACCTCATCTTGATCCTGGTGTTCTGCGCAATCCTGGCCCAATCAGCTTTCATCCAACCGGCAGCGGCTCAAAATGGCGAAAAACCGCTGGCGTTTGAAGCCGTTGATCTCAATAACGGGGCCGATCTGGTGCTGGCCCGCGCTGCTGCAATTGACCTGACGGCGTATCCGGTCTTGCCTGCATTCACCCGCCGCGCTGAAGTGGTCTTCGCGCAGGGACAAACACGCGGACGCGCCGCCAACGTGATCTCGAAGGTGGGCGATTGCAACTCGACGGAATGGCTGTTTTTGCACGCCTTTGGACTGGACCAGTACGATCTGGGTGACTACGCTGTGTTACAGCCGGTGGTCGATCATTTTTCGGAATCGTTCGCCGACCGGACCTACGCGGCGCATAACGGGTTAAACGCCCAGGCCGTGCTGGATTCGATCTGGGCCGATCCGTTCGCCTGCGAACCGGGTGAATCGCCGCTGCTGTGCGAATACCGCGTGCATAACCCCGGTATTGCTGTGATCATGTTCGGCACAAATGACCTGGTGACGCTGACCCCGGTCCAATTTGACCAGGGTTTGCGGCAGGTGGTCCACCAAACCATCCAGGCGGGCGTAGTGCCACTGTTGAGCACCTTCCCGCGCCACCTGACATTTCCAGAACAGTCGATCCTGTTCAATCAAATCGTGGTGCGCGTGGCGCGCGATTTTAGCATCCCGTTGATCAATCTCTGGCTGGCGTTGGAACCGCTGCCTGATCATGGCATCGCGGACGATAATTTTCACCTGAACGGGCCATTGACCCGCGCGGGCGACCTGAGCCAGCCTAATCTACAAACCGGCTACCCGCTGCGTAATCTCGTGACGCTGCAAGCGCTGGACGTACTCTGGCGCGCGTTCGGAGCGAACTAAAACCAGGACGCAGCAAGCATCGCCCCTACACGTCCCGGTAAACAGGGCGGATAGTGGCAAACTTGCCCGTCCGCCTGTAGAATGGCCCGCGTTGCGCCTTTGATCATAAACTCTTGATTGCATCATTATGACCCTGACACACATTCTCGTTTTCACCGCTGCCGCACTGCTTTACCTGGCCCTGCTGCCCGCACGCTGGCGCGGCTGGACCTTATTCGCCGGGAGTGTCATCGCCATCTACTGGCTGCAACCGTCAATCCGTATCAGCCGGATGGATTTTATTTTCCCGACGGCGACCCTGGCGTTGGTGGTTGTTTCCTGGCTGATCTCGCGCGAACCGGATCAAAAATGGTCCCGCGAAGACTCCATCGCCGCCGGAATACTGGTGATCCTGGTGCTGCTGCTGGCCTTCGGACGCTACTTAGCGCCGGAATACCGCATTACGCCGTCCAAGCCGCCGCCGATCTTCACAGTGGTGCTGTGGTTAGGCGTCGTGATCGTGGCGGTGGCGCTGATCCACGCCGCGCCGGTTAAGTTGGACCTCTTGGCAGGATTTTTCATCCTGCTGATCCTGGTCGTGTTCGCTGTACTGAAAACCGCACCGCTGGCCGAAGAAGTCAGCGCGTGGCTGCGCGAGTGGCAGGGTCAACCTACCAGTCTTGCCAGCGCGACCGAATTGGAATGGCTCGGTTTTTCCTACGTCGCGTTCCGGCTGGTGCATACGCTGCGTGACCGGCAGATTGGACGGCTCCCCGCGCTGACGCTGCGCGAATACACCACCTACGCGATCTTCTTCCCGGCCTTCACCGCCGGACCGATTGACCGGGCCGAACGCTTCCTGCCGGACTTACAAGACCTGCCAGGACTGGAACCGTCGCGGTTGGTTCAGGGCGGAATGCGGATCATGGTTGGGATCGGTAAAAAGTTTGTGATCGCGGACAGCCTGGGCTATCTCTCGCTCAGCGCCGCCAAAGCCGAACAAGCTACCTCAACGGGCGGCGTATGGCTGCTGCTGTATGCGTATGCGTTCCAGTTGTATTTTGACTTCAGCGGCTACACTGACATTGCCATCGGGATCGGGCAGTTATTCGGGATCAAGCTGCCGGAGAACTTCAACCAGCCGTACCTGAGACGCAATATCACTGTGTTCTGGCAAAGCTGGCACATCACGCTGAGTAACTGGGTGCGCTTCTATGTCTTTTCGCCGCTGACGCGCTTTTTGCTCACGCGCAAACGCCGCCCCGCGCCAAACCTCGTCGCGTTCACAGGGCAAATGAGTACCATGATCGTGATCGGCCTGTGGCACGGCGTCTCCTGGACGTTTGTAGTGTGGGGCGTATGGCACGGAATCGGGTTGTTCATCCACAAAATATGGAGTGACCGCACCCGCCCGTACTACATCAAGCTGCGCACCCGTCCGCGCACGGCCAAGATCATCGAAATTGCCGGGATTATCTTCACGTTTCACTTCGTGGTGTTGGGTTGGGTGTGGTTCGCGCTGCCGGATATCGGTACCAGTTGGGACGTATTTCTAAAGCTGTTTGGGATGTAATCGATGCAAACGTGGAAATGGCTTTATGCCCCCAAAACGCCGTTTAACTGGCGCTTCGTGCGTAATGTGCTGATCAAAACGATAATTCTGTTCGTGGCGTTGAACGTGGTATGTGTTGCCGCCGACCCGCTTCCCGCGCTGGGAAAACTGTCGGCCTATAATCCGCTACTGGGCGGGCGCGAACGCCTGCCATATGGGGAGAATCCCGACGCGGCTTACAACCTGAGCCTGTACCAGATCGACGCGATGTTTGCCTCGCATACACTCGCCGGGACTGATAAAGGGAATGAATACCGTGTGCTGCTGATCGGAGATTCGGCCACCTGGGGTATTTTGCTGGAACCGGGCGACACGCTGACCGGACAGATCAACGCCAATGATTACCGCACGGCAGACGGTCAACCAGTCCGCGCCTACAACCTGGGTTATCCCACCATGTCACTGACCAAAGACCTGATGCTGCTCGATTACGCGATGCGCTACGATCCTGACTTGATCGTGTGGCCGTTTACACTGCAATCCTTCGACCGGGAAACCCAACTTGACACGGCGCTGGTACAAAACAACGCTGAGCGCGTGCAGAATTTGATCGAACGCTACGATCTGGACCAGGACACGGACGACGCGCGTTTCGTCGAGCCGTCCACCTGGGACAAAACCATCATCGGGCGGCGGCGTGCGTTGGCCGACCTGTTGCGGCTGCAACTCTACGGCGTGCCCTGGACTCTGACTGGCATTGACCAGGACTACCCGGCGGACCATGCGTGGCGCGCGGTTGATCTGCCCGAAGACAATACTTGGCAGGGCTTCAAGCCGGACACGTTTTCACCGGACGAACTCTCCTTCGATGTGTTGCAAGCGGGGATTCAGGTCGCAGGCGACACGCCAGTATTGTTGATCAACGAACCCATGTTTCTCAGCGACGGGGCAAACAGCGATATCCGGTACAATTTTTTCTATCCGCGTTGGGCGTATGACGAATACCGCCAACTGCTGTACCAACACAGCACCGATTACGGCTGGACCTTGCTCGATCTGTGGGATCGTCTCCCCGGCGTGGACTGCTACACCGACAGTCCGGTTCACCTGACGCCGGAGTGCTCCGCGTTGTTCGCGGAGATCGTCGGCGCGGCGATCCTTGAGGTGGCCGGTACGCAATGAACCAATATCCAGCACAATACCGTAAGTTAAGGTAAAATTGTGTTCGGTAAAAATCGGTTGAGGAGATACCCGCATGTCGGAGCCATTTGTCCAGATACGGAATCTGGTTAAAACGTTCAATACCCCTGCCGGGCCGCTCAATGTGCTGCGTGGCATCGACCTGAACATTAACCGGGGTGATTTTATTGCTCTGGTAGGGCCATCTGGCAGCGGCAAAACCACCTTTTTGAATATGGTCACGGGCATTGATGCGCCCACCGATGGCGCAATCCAGGTTGATAGCACCGATGTCGTCAAAACGCCGCAGCACCAGTTAACGCGCTGGCGTGGGCGAAATATTGGTATCGTGTTCCAATTTTTCCAACTGCTGCCAACCTTGACGGTATTCCAGAACGTCAAAATGCCAATGGATTTTTGCAACGTCTACGAGCCGAAAGAACGCAAAGACCGCGCCATGACCCTGCTGGATCGCCTGGGGATTGCCGATCAAGCCTATAAAACACCTGATATGCTCTCCGGCGGACAGCAGCAGCGGGTCGCCATTGCGCGCGCGCTCGCCAACGATCCGCCGATGATTATCGGCGACGAGCCAACCGGCAACCTGGACCGTATGAGCGCCGCCAATGTGTTCAGCATTTTTCACGAAATGCGCGACCAGGGGCGTACTGTGCTGGTCGTAACACATGACCGGGAACTGGTTCATGATGTGCCCCAGATCATGATCTTGACCGACGGACTGATCGAGGCCACCACGTTCGAGGCAGCGGCTAAGCGGCGCAGCCAGGAATTACAATCGGTCAAGCGGAAAACCCAGGAACGGCGCGCAATCAAAACCGAGTCGCCAGAGAGGGACGCGGCGCAATCATCACAGCACCTATCATAGCAATTGTCACTGCAATGTTCACCGTAATAGACTTCCCTGCCGTCACCAAACGGCATACAATATGAGTATTAATTGGGGCGGACGCCCACTAACCAACATTATTTAGGAGTGCAATCAATGAACATCACTGAGCGTGAGGAAAACGGGGTCACGATTTTTGTCCTGGAAGGCCGTGTTGATAGCGAAGGAGCCGTCGATCTTGACCTGGCGTTGCAGACGGCTGTTTCTGAAGGGAAAAACCGGATCGTTCTGGATATGGCCGAAGTCCGGTACATCAACAGTGCCGGGCTGCGCACACTGGCCGATATTCTGACTCAGAATAAAGAGGTTGGTGGCGATTTGCGCCTGGTTGATCTGAACCCAAAGGTGCAGCGAGTTCTACAGATCATCGGATTTGATAAGTTCTTCGCTATCTACAGAAACGTGAACGACGCGCTGGCTGGTTTCTAGCGCTGCGTTCGCGTGTATAGTTTTCACTTAAAACAGCAGCCTCCAAAATGGTAGGGGGCTGTTTTCATAGGTTTGGAAGGGAATTATGACGTTTCTTGGTGAACTGCGCGTCACGGCCCGGCATGATAATCTGCGCATCATCTCCTATTTTATTCACGGTATTGGTCATCGCCTCTCCCTCAGCAGCAAAGCGCTGTTTGACCTGGAACTAGCGGTCGAAGAAGCCGCTACAAATATCATCAACCACGCCTATCCTGACGATCACCAGGGTGATATCCTGTTGCACGCCACACAAACCGGTGAATTCGTTCAACTCACTCTGACGGATTGGGGACTGCCCTTGAACCCCACTAATGTCAAGCCCTTTGATATCAATGCGCCGATTGAAACCCGCATTAAGGGCGGGATGGGACTTCACTTCATCCACACCTTGATGGACGAGGTTCAACGGCAAACCACTGAGGAGATCGGCCAGCCGAACACGCTCAAATTAATGAAATTGATTGAACGTTCCCAAACCGGGCAGCAGTTGCCCAGCGCCGTCCAGGAACTGAACGCGATGCGCACCGTCAGTGAAGTCATGACTTCCAACATTAACCTGGACGATCTGTTGAATCTAATTCTCAGCAAGCTGGTATCTACCATCAACGCTGAGCGCGGTACTATTTATCTGGTAGACGAGGAACGGCAGGAACTCTGGTCGAGGGTATTGTTGCAGGAGGTTGGTCCACTCTCAGAAATTCGCCTCAAGATCGGCCAGGGTATCGCGGGACATGTGGCAGCCACCGGAGAAGTTCTCAACATTCCAGACGTGTACGAAGACCCGCGTTTTAACCAGGACTTTGACCGGGTGACCGGTTACCGAACCCGGTCGGTGCTAACGGCCCCGATGCTCAACCCGCAGCAAAAAATTATTGGGGTGGTCCAACTGCTCAATAAAGAAGATGGACCGTTCACATTTCGGGACGAACGCCTGCTCACGGCGATGGCTTCCCAGGCCGCGATCAGTATCGAAAACGCCCGGTTGTACCAGCAGGAAATGCAGCAGCAGTTGATCTCGCGCGAACTCGAAACCGCGCATTCCATCCAGGCCAGCTTTCTTCCCGACGCCATTCCTCGTTATGGCGGTTGGGATATTGGTGCGCTCTGGTGCCCGATCCGCAATGTGGCCGGTGATTTCTACGATTTTTACGAACTGGAGGACGGGCGGCTGGCTGTCGTGATTGCTGATGTATCAGGCAAAGGCATCCCGGCAGCGTTGTTTATGGCCCTCAGCGTGACCGTGCTGCGCTTTGGCATGACCCTCAATTTACCTCCGGCGGAAGTGACGCGCCGGGCCAATGAGATGATCATTTCTGAGCAGCGCTCGCGTATGTTTGCCACCACCTGGATCAGTTACATTGCGCTGGATACCGGCCAATTTGAATTCGCCTCCGGAGGACATAACCCGGCTTTGATCTACCGGGCGGCGACGCGGCGCTGCGAGTACGTGAGCGCGTCGGGCGTAGCTGTTGGTATTTTCAAGGGCGCAGAATACGCTCAAGATAGCGCTCACCTGGATGTGGGCGATATCATAGTGTTGTATACTGATGGGATCACCGAAGTCATCAACAATGACGAGATCGAGTTCGGTGAAGAACGTCTTGAAGCGCTGGTTATCAAATACCAGGATCGCTCGTCGCAGGAAATAGCCGACCGTATCCTTGAAACCATTACCGTATTCGCCGAAGATCAAGCGTTGTTCGATGACGCCACATTGGTTGTGATCAGGCGCACATCCTGTTAGGCGGGCCGGTGTTTTGAGCTTTCCATTTATTTATTTACGTGTGGCAAACTTACTTGGTTCGTTTAGTGTTAAGCCAGTAAAATGGGCCACAGAGGTATTGACACGAGTCAAAAATGATGTAGGTTTGGGGAAATGTGTTTCCCTTTCGGACGCTGCGTATGATTCGTGTTCTAAAAGAGACTGGTCATGACAGATACCAAGATAAATATACTGGTCATTGATGATGATCCCGGCTCAGTGTCGCTGGTTCATCATATGTTACTTACCATGCAGCGTCCGCATATGGTGGTGGAATTTGTAGACACCTACGAAAAGGGATTGGCTGCTTTACGGGCCAACCGGCATGATGTGTACTTAATCGACTACCGCCTGGGCAACGAAAGCGGCGTTAACTTGCTGCGCCGGGTCAGTGATCTTGGTATTGATGTGCCTATGATTTTTCTCACCGCGTATGGCACCTATGATATCGACGAGGAAGCCATGCGCCTGGGCGCAATGGATTACCTGGATAAGAAACATCTGACTCCTGAACTGCTCGACCGGTCGATTCGTTATGCGTTGGAACGCAAACGGGTTGAAATAGAACTTAAACGCCTGAACGAACGGGTGTCCACGCTGGAACAGCTCAAAACGGACATGATTCGCATGGCAGCCCATGATATCAAAAGCCCGATGACGGCTATACAACTCAACCTGTATATGCTGGAAAAACTCGATCCCAACATGGATCGGGAGAAGTTTCTCGAATTAACCGGCAGTATTGGGCGCGCAACGGCACGAATCAAAGCAATCGTCATGAATATTCTATCGCTGGAACATATCGAAGAACTCCACATGAGCAGCTTGCACGATGTCGAGTTTAATGAGATTGTGATGGCCGCTTGCCGCGAATACCAGGAACACGTACAGCGCAAATCACAAACATTGGTACTTCAGATACAGGATGAGCCGGTCTACGTCTATAGTAATTCCACCGTGTTGTCCCAGGCTGTGATCAATTTGATCGATAACGCCATCAAGTACACGCCAGAGGATGGGCAGATCACCATACGCCTGCATTCTCAGAATAACACGGTCGTATTTGAAGTCGAAGACAACGGGCCGGGCATTCCTGAGGACTCTCACGCTAAAGTCTTTCAGCCCTTCTTCCGAGGAGTCAGTGAAGACCACGGACCAGGTGGAACGGGGATTGGGTTGTATCTGGTGAAAAATCTGGTCGTTCGTCACAACGGCAGTATGATCTTCCAAAGTATCCCCGGTCAGGGAAGCCTGTTTGGGTTTCGCCTCCCACTGGTTACAACAGTTACATCGGATGCCAAATAATGACTATACAAGCATAATGGCTATCAGGTATAAAGTTTCAAATCATATTATAATGATTTAAAAATTTCCCCTTAATTTTGATGGGATAGCAAATATGATCCGAAGATTGTGCTTATTATGCTTGATACTCGTGCTTCTGCTCCAATCGGCTGCCGCATCATCACAGGGATTGTCAGGAGAACTGGCGGCGACGCTGGAAGTTCTGTCCTCCAATGTTGAAGTTCGCCGTGTTGATACGGTGAACTGGATCTCCGTGAAGGTTGAAGCCATTGTCGGGGTAGGCGATCTGATCCGCACGGATGACACCGGGAAAGCGCGCATCACGTTCTTTGCTGATGGCGTGGATGTAGAACTACAGCCTAACACGGAATACCGTATTGACCAGTTTGAGGGACATGGTGATGATAGCTTTTCGTTATCCGCCACTGTGTTACTCGGCCAAAGTTTGCAGCGCATCGAACGGTTGCTAGACGCCAATTCAAATTACGATATTGACACTCCTGGTATGGAGCTAACCGTGCGTGGCACCCAGTTTCGAGTGCGGGTGGAACCGGATGGCCGGACCGCTGCGCTGGTGTTGGATGGCACCGCCGCCGCCACTGCGGAACAAGAAACCGCCGAAGTGCCGATGGGCTATGGCGTCCGCTCGGCAGCAAACGAACCGTTGAGCGACGTTGTGCTGGCAAGTTCGTTTGAGCAGCTTGACGCTGCCCTGGATGG
>JAFGTJ010000558.1 GCA_016934195.1 Anaerolineae bacterium
CCCCCGGTCACGATCAGGGGGTTGTGTTTTGGATGGGCAACGCAACATTCGACAATGCACCGGACTTGTGTTATCTATCGGGTGGTGTGTATGTCTACCCATTGGAGAATATTTTAACAACAATGTCCACCGAAATGTGGTACACGCTGGCGATTCTGGCAATCGCCATTGTGTTGTTTATAACCGAGTGGCTGCGCGTGGACGTGGTGGCGTTGGGCGTTGTGGTGGCCTTGATGGTATCCGGCGTCCTATCCACTTCGGAGGCGCTGTCGGGATTTTCAAATCCGGTGGTTTTGATCGTGGCCGCGCTGTTTATAGTCGGCGGGGCGGTGCTGCAAACCGGGTTGGCGGGCATGATCGGCCAGCGCATCCTGATCATTGCCGGACCGAGCGAAAGCCGCCTGATCCTGGTCATTATGTTGGCTGCCGGGTTACTATCCGGCCTGATGAGCGATACCGGGACGGTGGCCGTGCTGCTGCCCGCAATTGTCAGTCTGGCCCGATCCGCCAATATCAGCCCCTCGAAGCTGCTCATCCCGGTGTCGTATGGCGCGCTGCTGGGTGGCGCGACCACTTTAATCGGCACGCCGCCCAACATCATCGTCAGCGATATTCTGCGCGAACAGGGCGAAGCGCCGTTCCAGTTTTTCAGCTATACGCCGGTCGGCCTGTTGATGCTGATGGCCGGGACGGTGTTTATGGTAACGGTCGGACGGCGAATTCTGCCCGACCATAAGACCACATCCAGCTTGCAGCAGCAGGTACAAAGTCCCGAAGAACTGATGAACCTCTATCGCCTGCCGGACAACCTGTTCCGGCTGCGCGTGCCACAGGAATCGACTCTAACCGGGCAAACGCTGGCCGATTCGTGCCTGCGCGAACGGTTTAACGTTACGGTGTTGGAGATCGTCCGCGCTCCAAAACCCCAGGCGATTGTGCGGTTGGGGGATCAACGTTTGGTGCTGCAATCTGAAACGCTCGATACGCTCTACCCGAACGCGAGCACCGGGATTAACGCTGATGATGTCCTGATTGTTCAGGGCGCAGAGGCAGCGGTCAAACAGGCAGTAGCGTTTTGGAATTTGATACTCCAACCCGTATCCCCGGCAGATGGGCAGTCGCTGCTCAACCAGGAAGCCGGGATCGCGGAGGTGCTGCTGCCGCCGCGCTCGACACTGCTCGGCAAAACGTTGGTTGATGTCCGGTTTGGCTCGACGTATAAACTGACCGTGCTGAACCTGATCCGCCCCGGCCAGGCTGAACTGACCGCCCCCCTCAAGGAACTATCGCTCCAGGTCGGTGATATCCTGCTGGTACAGGGATACTGGCAGAGTATTCTGGCGCTGCGCCAACACGCGCGTGATTTCGTGGTGTTAGGCCAGCCGGAGTCGATGGCTGGCGCGCTCTATCGCCACCGCGCACCGGTCGCCTTTTTGATCCTGGTGGGAATGCTGGTAGCGCTGGTCTCCGGAATCGGCTCGGTGGCAATGGTGAGTATGGCGGCCAGTTTGTTGATCGTGCTGACAGGCTGCCTGACGATGGACGACGCTTACGCCGCAATTGATTGGAAAAGTATCGTGCTCATCGCCGGGATGCTGCCAATGAGCACGGCGCTTGAAAAGGTCGGATTGGTGCAGGAAATCGCGCAGGGGTTGACCAGCGGCCTCGGCGACTTTGGGCCACTGGTGATCATGGCCGGACTGTTTCTGATGGCCTCGATTTTTACCCAGGTCATTTCAAATACCGCGACCACCGTCATAATCGCGCCGATTGCGCTGGCGACGGCCCGTGAACTGGATGTTACGCCGCACGCCTTCCTGATGGCGGTGTCTATCGCGGCGTCGATGGCGTTCGCTTCGCCGGTCGCTTCGCCGGTCAATACGCTGGTGATGGGCGCAGGCCGCTACCGTTTTGCGGATTACATCCGGGTTGGCGTGCCCATGATCCTGATCATGCTGATCGTGACGTTGATCGGTGTGCCTTTGTTGTGGCCGTTCTAATCACGAGCACTTAAGCCAATAGGGATAAACTCATGCTTTCGCTTGAAGAAAAAATCGGGCAGATGTGTGTTGTGGGATTTAACGGGTTGGAACCGCCGGATCACATCCTTGAGTGGCTCGCCAGCGGGCGCATTGGCGGCGTGATCCTGTTCGCCCGCAATATCGGCAGCCCGGCCCAGGTAGCCGAACTGACTCAGGCGTGCCATGCTGCCGCCCCGCGCCCGATCCTGATCGCCATTGACCAGGAAGGCGGCGTTGTAACCCGGCTGCGGGAACACTTCACCGAGAGTCCCGGCGCGATGGCGCTCGGCGCTGCCGATTCCGAAGAACTGGCCGAACAGGTATCGGCGGTGTTGGGCGCGGAGATGCGCGCGTTGGGCATTAACTGGAACCTGGCCCCGGTTGTCGATCTGACTCACAATATTCACAATCCTTCGGTGGGGGCGCGCTCGCTTGGCACCGATCCCGAACGGGTCAAGCGGCTGGCAGTGGCCCAGGTAAACGGCTTCCAGGGCGCGGGCGTGGCGGCAACGGCCAAACATTTCCCCGGCAAGGCGGACACGCCGGTCGATCCCCACATCAGTCTACCCGTGATTGACGGGCCGCTGGATGATCTGTGGGATACCGATCTGCTGCCGTTCCGCGCCGTAAGCGGCGCGCGCATCGCCGCCATAATGATCACGCACGTCCAGTTTAAGGCATTGGAGCCGGATTATCCCTCGACCCTCTCGCCGCGTATCATCAACGGTTTGCTGCGCCGCGATATCGGTTTTCAGGGCGTCATTTCGACCGACTGCATGGAAATGGGCGCGATCACGCAGCAGTACGGCCCCGGCGAATCGGCGGTACTGGCAGCGCTGGCGGGCGCAAGCACGATCCTGTTTTCGCACACCCGCGAATATCAGGAATCCGCCTATAACGCGCTGATGAACGCGGCGCGGTCAGGTCGCCTGCCGGAAGCGCAGATCGATTCCGCCGCCGAAAAGGTGCGGGCGATGCAGGAGCAGTTCGCCATCACCGAACCTCCGGCGCTGGACGGTATCCGGCATCCCGATCACTTGGCAGTTATGGCCCAGGCCGCCCGCGCCGGAACCGTGCTGCTGCACACCGCGCCGGACGCGCTGCCCCTGAGACCGGACGATACCCGCCGTATCACATTGATCGAATTCGCCTCATATATGGACTCGGTGGCGGTGGAACAAAGCGGCGACAGCGGCCTAGCTACCCTGCTGCACGCCGCGCTACCGGACATTCAAAGCGTGGGACTGTCGCCGGATAACGTGTCAGAGGAGCGGCGGGCGCGCGCCCGCGCCCTGGCGGAAGCGTCCGATGTGGTGATCGTTGCCACCCGCAGCGCCCACCTTGTTCCCGAACAGCGTGATCTGGCCCAGGAATTTCTGAACGCCGGACGGCAAAAAATCCTGGTCTGCCTGCGGAATCCGTATGACGCCGGGGTGCTGACCGGAGCCGGGACCGTGATCTGCACCTGTGGAGATAACGAGCCATCGCTGGCGGCGGCGGTCGATGCGCTGCTGGGACGTTTTACGCCGACTGCCACGCTGCCCGTTCCGCTGACGATGAACTGACAATAGACTAAAAAAGAACGCGCCCGCAAGAAGCAAGCGGGCGTGTTTTGGGATTCCACCGTGTGGGGTCTCGGCGCTATGCCTTATTCGAGCGCGGATCGAGCGCATCGCGCAGACCGTCGCCCAGGAAGTTGAAGGCAAACATCACAAAGAACAGGGCCAGCGCCGGGAAAATCGCCTGGTTAGGGAAACTGATCAGGGCATTTGAGCCGTCCGCGATCATCGATCCCCAACTGGGCGTAGGCGGGTTGACGCCCAGGCCGATGAAACTCAGAAACGCCTCAAACGAGATATAACGCGGGATCGCCATGCTTTCCGCGACCACAATCGGTCCCAGGATATTCGGCAGCACATGCCGGAAAATGATGGTGGTATCGCGCGCGCCAATCGAGATCGCGGCGTCGATGTATTCCTGCTGCCGGATCGAGAGCACCTGCGCGCGCGCCAGCCGCGCCGTATCCATCCACGAGGTTAAGCCAATGCCGATAAAAATGAACAGCATCCCCCCAAACGCCGAATCAATCTTATTCAGCCGGTAAGCGATAGACCCCTCATCCCCGGCGGTAAAACTGGCCCGGAAAAATGCCATCAGCAGGATCACCAGCAGCAGCGTCGGGAAGGCGTACATGATATCCACGAACCGCATCATCAAGTTATCGACGCGCCCCCCGGTATACCCGGCGATCATGCCAAACACGGTCCCGACCAGCAGGCTGAAAAAGGGTCCAACGAACGCGACCGAGAGCGAAATTCGCGCGCCGTAAATGATACGGCTCAACAGGTCCCGTCCCAGGCTGTCCGTGCCGAGGATATAGTCGTTATTGACCCTGATGTATCCACCCGTTTCGCCGGTTGGCACCATCTTGGGAAACACATCCGTGACCCACTGCGGCGCGGAGTTCATCGCCAGGATGTTTTGAGTCTCATAATGGTGCGGCGCGATCATGGGCGCAAAAATAGCCGCGATCACGTTCACGACGATCACGATTAAACCAACAATGGCCGCCCGGTTGCGCCGCAGCCGCCGCAGCGCATCAATCCAGGGACTGCGGGTTGTGGTGTCGGCCAGTTGTTTTCCCAGGTGCAGAACGTGACTGCTGGCGGTTGATGGCTGTTCGCTGATTTGTGTGGCAGACATGATAGGTTCCTATGAAAGCCGGATGCGCGGGTCGAGCCAGGCATACGTCAGATCGACGATGAAGTTGGCAATGACGATAAAAAAGGCAAAGACCAGTGTCGTCCCCATGATCACCGAGTAATCGCGGTTCTGAATGCTGGTGACAAAGTACGATCCCATGCCGGGAATACCGAACACGCGCTCGGTCACGAAAGTTCCGGTAATCAGCGCGGCAAAGAGCGGACCAATCACGGTGGCAACCGGGATCATGGCGTTTTTCATGGCATGTACGATGACAACTTGCCGCTGCCGTAAGCCCTTTGCGCGGGCGGTTCGGATGTAGTCTTCATTGAGCACCTGGAGCAAGCTGGCGCGCGTCAGGCGGGCCAACAGCGCCGATTGGGCGAATCCCAGGGCGAAGGCGGGCATGACAAGATGCTTAAATTCCCCCCATCCCTGGGTCGGCAGCCAACCTAATTCCACTGCCAGGATATATTTCAGCAGCGGCCCCAGAATGATCACTGGCACCGAGACACCGAGAATCGCCGTGCTCATGCTGAAATAGTCGTAAACGGTGTTTTTCTTCAGCGCGGCCATTGTCCCTAACGGGATGCCGATCACCATCGCAATCAGCAGCGAAGCCGCGCCCAGTTTGGCCGATACCGGCAGTTGCTCGCGGATAATGTCGTTCACGCTGCGGGTTTGCGAGCGATACGACGGCCCAAAATTGATCCACCGGAACGCGGTATCCTCGGAACCTGGTATATCAAAGTTGATCAGGTAGTTGTCCGTGACCGAAAACGTTTTTTCGCCGGTAGTGATCGTTGGAATCAGCAGGTCGATCATGTAATCGAGATACTGCTTATACAACGGATCGTCCAGGTGATATTTCGCGTTCAAATTAGCTAAGGCCGTTGGGCTGAGCTGTTTTTCACGCGAGAACGGACCACCGGGTACCTGGTGCATGATAAAAAACGTGATAACCGACACGACTATCAATACGCCGAACAGGTACAGCAGCCGTTTGGCAAAGTATTGTCCCATAATGACCTGCTTTTGAAAGCTGTTCTTGTGAAAGATGCTATAGAGAGTTGGAGAGAGGGCATTCGCCCTCTCCCCACTCCATCGCGGTTAAGTTAACTCGCAGCCGCGCTGCAAGCCTGTCGGTCCATTCTTAGCGGTTGATATCCCAGGTGTTGAGCTTTTCCAGGCGGGCCGCGTCATAGGTGCGGTCCACGTAAGTCTGTGTCATCTGCTGGGTGGTATAGTAGTAGATGGGCGCAATCGCTGCCGCCTCGTTGACCAACCATCCTTCGGCCTGAGCGTACAGGTCACGGCGGACAGCGGTGTCGGTCTCTACGGCGGCTTCATCGAGCAGATCGAAGAATTCTTGCGGCCCCCAGTTGGTGTGGTTGTTGCTGTCCGGGCCAACGCTGCGGTACACGTCACCGATAAAGCTGCTGGCATCAGGATAGTCATAGCACCAACCGGCGCGGTAGACTGCCGGAGCGTCGCGGCGCAGCGTTTCGTTGAAAACCTGTGCATCCTGGGACGTGATCTGGACCTCGATTCCCAGCGTTTCCTTCCACATCTGCTGGACGGCCTGGGCGATGATCGCGTGTGCCGCCGAGGTGTTGTGCATCAGCGTGATGGGCGGCAGGTCTTCGAGCGTGGTACCGGTTTCCTCAAAGTACAGCGCAAGCTCGGCCTTTGCCCCTTCGGGATCGCTCCAGATCGCCATGTCAGGATAGTCTTCCTGCTTCAGCCCCGGCGCGACATCCGGGCGGGTGAAGAACCCGGCAGGGATTTGGCCGCCATTGGAGATAGCTACTACTGTCGCGCGGTCAATCGCCATCGAGAGCGCGCGGCGCATGTGGACGTTGTCCGTCGGCTCGATTATGGTGTTGAAGCCATAGTAGTAGGTGCAGATATCGGACGTGATGCGCAGTTCGTCAGGATATTCAACGCGCATACGGTCCAGGTCGGGCAGCGGAACGGTCGGAATCCAGTCCAGTTCGCCTGCTTCAAACGCGGCCAGCATCGCCGGGTCTTCCAGGTAAACGAACTCGAAGTCGTCAATGATGGCCGGGGGCACGTAGTCAGTACCGGGCCAGAAGGGATTCTTGGTGATGGTGATCTGAACGTCGTGTTCCCAACTCTTAACAGTGTACGGCCCGTAGGTTTCGATGTTCCCGGCTTCAGTCCAGGCATCGCCGTATTCTTCGATGGCCCATTGCGGGTGCGGGCGCGACATCCACATACCGTAGATCATGCCCAGGTACCCGGCGGGCCGGGGGGTCCTGATTTCCAGCGTATAGTCGTCCAGCGCCGCCACACCCAGTTCAACGTCTTCACCGGCCAGCATTTCCATACCGCCCACAACCCAACGTGCCAGGGTCGGCGCGTACTGGGAACCGGTGTCAGGGTCCAGCGTGCGGTTGATGCCGTAAACGAAGTCGTGAGCTGTCACCACGCGCACGTTGCCGTTTTCGTCCGTGACCTGCACTACTTCGCCCGCGCCCATATCGTAGCGGACCCAGGGAACATCATGCAGCAGGTTGAAGGTGTAAACCAGGCCATCATCGGAAACCGACCAGTCGGTGGCAAAGCCGGGCTGAATCTCGACAGTGGTTTCGTGCAGGGTCGTGAGGCCGATGTACATCATGTTGACCAACTGAATTTCGTTCATCCAGGTCCCCAACGCGGGATCAATGATCACGTCGCCGGGCAGATAGGCGGTGCGGAGCACCTTTGTTTCCTGAGCCGTGATCAGGCTGGTGCTGGACAGCAGCAGCGCTACCACGAGCACCAACGCAAAAACGAACCCTTTATGACTTTTCCTCATGCGATACTTCTCCTTGATGAAATTAGATTGTTTTGGCTTGCACGCGCCAACCGAGACAGGCGTTCGCCATCTATGCTTTTTATACGGACTGACTGGAGATTTATGGTCAGTACGGCGAGAAAAACCAGCAGGGGAATCAAAACGGGGCGCGTCGATTGTGCGCCCCGTCAGGAATCACGTTGTTGTACCGTATTACGAGTGCCCGTTGAGCACGACCAGTTTATGCAGTCTGCGCACGGCTTCCACCGTACCACTGGACACGACTGCCATCGACACGCAGTAATCGCTGGCTCCCTGGGCAATGGCGATAATGTTCACGTCCGCGTCACCCAACGCCCCGAACACGCGCGCCGCTACGCCGGAGTTGCGCAGCATCCCCGCACCCACCACCGCGATCACTTCGATATCATCATCGGCCCACACCCGGTCAATGTCCTGGCGTTCCAGCTCGTAGGCCAATTCATCCCGGATCGCCTGCACGGTAGACTGGCTGGCGCTCTGTGGCACGACGAAACAGATGCTTTGCTCACTGGACGACTGCGAAATCATGAGGATGCTGGCCTGCTGCCGCGCAACGGCGGAAAAAGTGCGGGCCGCGATACCCGGTACGCCGACCATGCCACGTCCCGCCACCGTGACCAGGCTCACGTCACGGATCGCCGTGACCGCTTTGACGGTTCCGGGCGTGGATTCCTCGCGGTTGGTGATTAACGTGCCTACTGCCGAGGGATTAAATGTGTTTTTGACGCGCACCGGGATATTACGCTCGACCAGCGGTTGGACGGTTTTGGAATGTAAGACCTTCGCGCCGAAATAGGCCATTTCGCCCACTTCGCCATATGATAGGGTAGGAATCACGCGGGCCTCGGATTCCATGCGCGGATCGGTCGTCATTACGCCGTCTACGTCGGTCCAAATCCACACTTCGTCGCTGTCCACGTAGGCACCGAGCAGGGCCGCGCTGTAGTCACTGCCGCCGCGTCCCAACGTGGTGATTACGCCGTCGCGTGTCGCGCCGATGAAGCCGGTCACAACCGGCACAATGCCCTGCTCCAACAGCGGCTTGAGACGCTGCTTGACCAACGCCTCCGACTCCTGGAACAGCACTCCGGCGCTGCCAAACTGCTCATCGGTGGTGATCAACTGGCTGGCGGTCAGGCTGCTGCTTGGCACGCCGCGCGCGCGCAGCACGGCGGAGATCATCGGCACGGACATACGCTCGCCCAGGGAACTTACCTTGTCCATCGCTTTAGGGGAAAGTTCGCGCAGCACGTATATGCCATAACACAGTGTCTCGAACTCGTCCAACAATCCGCTGACCTCATCCCGGATCGTGATCCGTTCTACGTCCGAGGACAGCAAGTTTTTGATGACTGTTTCGTGTTTGGTGCGCAGGTCATTGGCGATCACCCGGTAGCGCGCGCC
>JAFGTJ010000559.1 GCA_016934195.1 Anaerolineae bacterium
AATTTGCGACTTACCGCCATCCATCCGACAAAAATACAGGGCGGTTTGATCGGGCGCGATCACTTCCTCCGCAATCCGGCGCTGAAGCCGTGTCAAGAGGTGCTCACTGTGGCTTTCGACGATGATTTGCACCTTTTTGTTTTTAACCGCATCGATCAGCACATCGGCTAATGTGGCCTGTACCGATGGATGCAGGTGAATTTCCGGTTGTTCGAGCAGTATCGTTGAGCCTTCGGGCACGTAATAGCACAGCACCAAAACCGGCAAAATCTGTGAGACGCCAAAGCCTACGTCCGTTATAGCGACTTTCGCGCCTCCTGGTTTGGTAGCAACCCGCAATTCGTACTCTTTACGGTGCTCAGCGATTTGATCCAGGGTATAAGAATGTATAATCCCCATCTCCTGCATCCACTCACCGATTCGTTCCTCGACGGTACGACGGCGTTTTCCGTAACCGGGCGAGATTTTTTTGTCTTGTCCCCAGGATTGGGACGCAAGCAGCGCCGGAATCGCCAGTTCGCCACGTCTGCCAACATCCACCGGGCTTTCACCGGCCCAAACGTAGGTGCGCTTGGGGTATTCTCGCAGCGGCCCCAGGTAAGCAATGCTTGAAAACAGGTCTTCAAAGGCCAACACAAAATCGGGCAAGAAGCCGGTGTTTTGATAATATCCGGTGGCCTCGTCTGGGAAACCATAGCATTTTACCGGAGCCGGTAACGGCCAACCTCGGCCTTTGGTTCGTCTGGCAGAATAGCCATCGCTGATTAAATCATATTCCTCTCTCTGTCGAGAATTGCTGGATTCTTTGCGCACCATGCCGAATCGTTGGTCTTCAAAACAATAGGCAAAGTCTCTGACCGACAGTCCTGCATCCTGGTATATCGATGTGGTGAAAGACAACCGTTCAATATCAAAGAGACGCCTGTTTTTTTCAGGATCACGGATCACAAGCGTTTTGGGAAGCTCCCACGACAGGCGCAACTGTAAATCCGATTCGGCCTCGTGGTTGTAAATGATGTCGTAGAACGTCCCCAAATCAACCGGCGACCGTTCATCCCCTAGATGCAGCACGCGCCGCCGGTCCGTTGACTCAACCGTCTGCTTGAGCATCAACAGCGCCTGCATAATACTGGTCTTGCCGGAACTGTTGGTCCCAAACAAGCCGGTTAGCGGGGCAATTTCCAGGGGGCCGGTATCCTGCCAGGATTTGAAATTTTGTACCTGTAACTGTGTTAACATCGTTGCCTCCCGTTACACCACAACCTTACAAACTCGCCGTGGGCAGCGTCAGCAGGGGCGTCCCGCGCAGGGCGGCGTACATGGCCTTACGGTCATCCCAGGGATACTCGGTCGTGCCGAAACACATGCTTTGCTCGTGACCCTTGCCGCACGCGATCACCAGATCGCCCTGGCGGGCCAGCGCGCACGCCTCGGCCAACGCTTTGCCCCGGTCCATCACGCGCCAGAAAGTATCGCCCTCCTCGCCGCCGGTAGACCGGCAGCCGTCGGCCATGTCCTTCAGAATGGCGGCCAACGACTCGGTGCGCGGGTCCTCGGCGGTCAGGATCACCAGATCGGCCAACTGCATCCCGATCTCGGCCATCATGCGGCGCTTGGCGTGATCGCGCAGGCCCGCGCTGCCAAACACGGCGATCACGCGCCGGTCGCGCGCGATCATGGTGCGAGCGGCTTCCAGCGCGCGGCGCAGCGCGTTAGGCGTATGCGCGAAATCGACCACTGCCAGGAAGTCCTGCCCCGCGTTGATGCGCTCCATCCGGCCAGGGATGGGCGGCATGTCGCGGATTCCAGCATATACGGCGCTGCGCAGCATCTCCGGCGTGACATCGTCCCCCAGGACCGCCCCGGCAGTCGCCACCGCCGCCAGGATGTTTGCCACGTTGAACGGCCCCACTAACCCGGTTTCTACCTGGAGCCGCAGGCCATCGGCGCGCTGGACCAAAAAGCGCGTCATATCCACCCCATATTCGACCGTTTCGGGACGCATATCCAGGTTGGGAATCACGAGGTCCTGGCCGTAGGTCAGCACGCGGTCCACGCCTTCGGCCATCAGGCGGAACAGGTCGGCGCTCGGATCGTCGGCGTTGATCACGGCGTACTTGGGCGTGCCCGGCTTGCGAAACGATTTAGCGGCCAGTGCGAACAGCCGCGCCTTATCACGCCGGTACTGGTCCCAGGTGCCGTGAAAATCCAGGTGTTCGTGGGTGACGTTGGTCAGCACGGCGACATCAAAATCCACGCCGTTGACGCGCCCCTGCGCCAGCCCGTGCGAAGTTACTTCCAGCACGGCATGAGTCAGCCCGGCCTCGACCATGCGCGCCAGATACATCTGGACTTCATGGGCCGGGGGGGTGGTGACGTGCAGGCCGGTCGGCAGCGCTTCGTCGCCGATTTCGGCGCTGACGGTCGAGATCATGCCGGTGTGCAGTCCCGCCGCTGTCAGGATGCTGTGCAGGATCGAGCAGGTGGTCGTTTTGCCATCGGTGCCGGTCACGCCGATCACGGTCAGTTTGCGCGACGGGTAATCGTGATAGGCCGCCGCCAGCGGACCCAGCGCCGCCCGCCCATCGACTACCTGGGCATAGGGAACCGGGCAGTTGACCTGTTCCGGCGGACGCTCACCCACTACCGCCACCACACCGCGTTTGATTGCCTGGTCGATCAGGTCGTGGCCGTCCACGCTGGCCCCGCGCCGCGCCAGGAATATACCACCCGCGTCCACCGTCTGAGCATTTTCGCTGGCGGGGGCGGTTACGGTCGCGTCCTGGGCCGGTGTTGTAACCAGATTGGGTAGGTTCGTGAGCAGATCGCTAAAACGCATGGTGACATTCTCCCGGATGGCGCGCCGCACGGTGCGCAGATTGTGCTGCCATTGTACCCCCGGCCCGCGTCCCGACACAAAACCGGCTGGCGGGTTGGGTGCGGGGGCGTATTCGGATCGTGGGGCAAAAAAATGAACCACAGAGAGCACAGAGTTGTCCCAATGCAACCCGGCGCGGCGCGGGTTTTTCGCTTTGGGGTTGGCGTGCTACAATGAGGACCACATTCCCGGTCAGAAAGGATAGTCTCGCGTATGGGTGGTGGATTCTGCAAAATACACGGCCCCTTTGACCCGCCGCACCGGGTATGCCCGTACTGCGCGGAAGAGGCCAGCCAGCGTCAAGCATTTGGCCCGCCGGTATCGGCGGCGGCGGAGACGTTGGACGAGGCAAGTCCCCCGGACGAAGCGGAATTTGTGCGGCAAACGGTCGAACCGGACCAGCCGGGCCAAGCCAAACAGCCGCCGGTCGATGTCACGGAGATGATGGATCGTCCCGGCGCGCCGCAGGTGGGCGTGTACCAGTCGGTGGACCTGCGCCCGCCGTTGGGCTGGCTGATCGTCAAGATGCCGTTGGACCAGCGCGGCACAGTCTACCCGGTGCGCGCCAACCAGGTCATCGGGCGCATGGGCGATATCCGCTGGGAAGACCCGCGCCTGTCGCGCCAGCACGCCCGCCTGACGTTCGAGCCGCCGCGTGATGCGGATTCCGGTGATGCGGACTACGACGTAATGGAGACGGACGCGGACGTGGGGGGATCAGTCGAGGCGGCTGAAATGGACGGCATGTTTCACATCTGGCCGTTTGGTCCCACCAACCCGGTGTACATCAACGACCAGGAAATCCGGGGCGCAACGCCGTTGTATGAAAACGACCTGGTACGGTTGGGTGATACGCTGTTAGTGTTCAAAGTATTGATCGATTGAGGATAGCCGCATGAGCCAGTCGTCAACCACGACGCTCGCCGTCAACGCAGACATGGCGACCGATCCGGGCCGCCGCCGCCGCCAGAATCAAGACGCCATCGGCCAACTGACCCCGACCGATCCAGACGTGCTGGCGCAGTTGGGCCGGATATTTGTCCTGGCGGACGGCGTAGGCGGGTTGGAAGGCGGCGATCTCGCCAGCCAGTACGCGGTCAGCACCATCATCAGCAGCTACTACGCGCAGGAACAGGGCGATCCCCCCGAACGGCTGGCGCGCGCCATTGCCGAAGCCAACAGCGTGATCTATGCCGAGGGCCACGAACGTGACGAACGCGGCGCGATGGCAACGACGGTGGTCGTGGCGATTGTGCGCGGCAGCGACCTGATCATCGGCAGTGTGGGCGACAGTCCCGCGTATTTGATGCGCGACGCCCAGCCGCGCAAACTCACGCTGGATCACAACCTGCAAACCATGCGGCGCGAAGCCGGGGACCCGCTCCCGATGGGGCATCCGGCAGGCGAAAAACTGGTGCGGGCGTTGGGATCGATGCCGTCGGTCAAGGTGGATATCATTACCGGGCGGGTGCGGCATCACGATCACGTCATCCTGTGCAGCGACGGCCTGACGCGCTACGCCGATCCCCAGGAGATCGAAGCGACTATCGCCACGCTGCCCATGCACCGGACCGCGCGGGCGCTGGTCGATCTGGCGAACGAGCGCGGCGGCGCGGACAACGTCTCGGTGATTGTGCTGCGGCTGGTCGATGAGCAAGCGCCCGATCCGGGTGACGATCTGGACACTGCCGTAAGCGCCGGGCTGGACGACTGGAACTCGGCCCGTAATACGTTTGATTCGGGGGGCAGCGCCGCAAAACCGGGTCCGGCAGGTGCGGCGGACAACCTCCTGTTGGACGATATCGCGCCCCCTTCGCTGCTGGCCGCCCTGCTAGAACGCGCGCGCGGCAATACCGTCATCACCGGGATCGGCATGGGGGCGCTGCTGGTGCTGTTCGTGGTGATCATGCTGGTGGTTGCCAACCTGGGCGATGACGAGTCCACCGGGGGCGAAGAATCCGGCGTCCCGCCGACGTCCGCTGTCTCCGCGCAGTACCAGACCAGCACCGCCCAGGCCGTGTACGCTTTCACGCAGCGCGCAATGGCAGCGGGCACCAGTGACGCGATCCAGGCCGCAACCGCCGCCCAGAGCGCCCGTTGGACGCTCACCCCGCCGTCCCCGGTCCCGACCTACGGGCCGCAGATGGAAAGCGGGATGTGGTTCAAGGTGCTGGACGGCGACCCGATTCCCGCCTATACCGACCCCGATATCGAGTCGGCGTCGCTGGCCGATCTCGAAGCGGACCAGACCTTCCGCGTGATGGCGGTGGATCGTGAGCCGGTCTATGGTCCCTGGTACCAGGTATTGGACACCTTCGGGCTGCAAGCGCGTTGGGTCAACGGGCCGGACCTGTACGGGCGCATCACGGCGGTGAACACCTCCGGGAATCCGCTGCCGCAGGACCAGCAGCCGCCCGATATCGCGCCGCCGTATGTGCCGACGCTCACGCCGACGCGCCAGTATTCACCCACCCCACTGCCGACGCTGACCGGGACACCGGGTACGCCGGTCACGCCGCGCCCCTCGCTCACACCGACGCCGCCCGTCGCGTATGGGGTCGAGGCGTGGCATGTGGGGAGCCAGGTCGCCATGAAGGACGGACTTGATCTGTGCCAGACGCCCAGCGTGCAGCACTGTGACGCGGGACAGGTCGCCGCCGGGGAAATCGGCACGGTCGCCGCCGGTCCGCAGGAAAGCGAGGGCCATTACTGGTGGGAGATCGAGTTCCTCGACGGGCGGCGCGGCTGGATCGCGCAGGTGCTGCTGGGCGCGCCGTAGTGAGAGGGAACATCATGTCGCCGGTTGTGTTACGCAAGGGCAAATATTCTGTAGTGATCTTCACCCGTGATCACTCTCCGGCCCATGTACATGTTCAAAGCGCCGAAAAAGAAGCCCGCGTCACGCTCGATCCGGTTGAAGTAATGGATAATTGGGGTTTCAAACCGGGCGAAATCAGCACTATACTGAAATTAGTCCAAACCTACCAGCAGCAGTTAGTGGCGAAGTGGGACGAGATTCATTCAGGAGAGTAGCCCATGAGTGTTACCGCACGAGCGATACCGAAATCAGTCAGTATTCACAGCGGGCGTGTGTGGGTCACACTGGAAGATCAGCGCGTGATTGGGCTGCCGCTGGCGGCGTTCCCCTGGCTGGAAAACGCAACACCAGAGCACCAGCAGCATTACCGCGCCAACCCGATTAGCATCTACTGGCCGGACCTGGAAGACGGCATCGACATGGAATATTTCACCGGGGAATGGCCGCTGCCCGCTGATGTAGAAGGATAGATTTATGGCTCAACACCTTTCGACCCAATTTGACGAAGCGCTGCGGCTGTGAGGGTGTAATTTTCTGATTCATCGGGGATATAGGATTATCTCAAGGATAATCACACGACATGGTGTCGAATTTTGTCCCCGATAAGCACATAATACAGCAAAGTTCAGAGTGTCGTCAATAAAATTGACCGGGTGAGCATATGGCCCGGTCTTGATTTCTGGCAAAGAAGCCGTATTCTATTGTAAGGAGTTGCGCTAATGAGGAGAATCTTGTGGGGAAAAAACTTATTCGGTATCGAAAACCAAGCGTGAGCACAATGCTTGGCGTGACAAAGGCCAAGCGGCGTGTAAAAAAGAGTC